>DATKGO010000001.1:0-28277 GCA_035510695.1 Patescibacteria group bacterium
AAAAACTCGTGCACCGGTTCTATATACTTATGCACATTATGTATTGTACCTTCTACGAGAGGAATTGGCGTAAAGCTTCCGTTTAATATCGTTGCATGGTATACTCCGATTATACATTCCCTTTATTATATTATGACCCCATTTTCATATCTATTTCCTTCTTTATCAGGATTACTTATTGCAGTAAAAGATGTACCGATAAGCTAGAATGAAAGATTTTTTAAATTCCATCAAAAATCGTGGGATATCAGAAACAATAATACTATCTTTGTGGTTAGTTTATAGGAAATTAGTATCTTTGATTGCAATTTCTCTCTTTAGATTAAGAGGATATAGAATAGCATATTCGACAATATTTTATGGAAGATCATGGCTACAACGATCCATGAAGAACTCAATTATAGTTGGAGAAAAATGCGGTGTTGGAGATAATGTAAAACTTCGTTGCTATGGAAAAGGAAAAATAAAAATTGGGAATAACGTATCAATTAATGAAAATACAATAATACATGCAGGGAAACTTGTAGAAATAGGAAATGATACCATAATCGGTGCTAATTGTTATATCAATGATACTAGTCATACGTTTAAGTCTCTAAAAATTCCAATTAATCAACAGGGTTGGAATGCTGAAGCAATTATTATAGAGGATAATGTCTGGTTGGGTGCAAATGTAACTATATTAGATGGGATTAAACTTGGAACTGGTTCCGTTGTTGGCGCAGGAGCGGTAGTAACGAAAAACGTTGCTCAAAATACAATCGTTGCAGGAGTACCTGCTAAGGTTCTATATAAGAGGCTTCCATAAATAATGAGAAATCTTTATCAAATATATTAATTATTTTAATATTATAAGAAATATGAAGACATTTTTGATTTATCTTTAAAAATATTTTTTTACAATTTGTTGTATTAATTATTTAGTGAGATTTCTTTTGAAGAAGCTTATAAAACTATAAAATGAGATATTTAAAAAAAAATAGGATTTTAATACATTTTCTTATAAGTTTTTTACTAATACTATCGTTAGTATTTATATGGTTTCATAGTGGATATGTTTTAGGGACAGGAGAGAGTGGTCTTTTTTTTTATTCAATAAATAATTTACTAGAGCAGTTTGGGCAGACTTGGTTTACGGCTACAATTGGTTTTTCTGGGAATGGAACCCCTTTAATTGATATTCCATTTTTTCTATTTATACAGTATTTTAGATATTTTAATATTCCATATGTATTTTTGCAGGCAGCAATGTATCTGATACTAGAATTAGTTGGTTTTATGTCTGTATATGCTATTACTGGAAGATTGTTTTCTGATCAAAATAGTAAGAAGAAAACAATAATAAGTTTTCTTGCTGCTGGGTTTTACATTTTTAATCAAATAAATCTTGTTTTAATCCTTAATAGGCTTCAATATCCATTTATATTTTTTTATTCTCTTTTACCATTAAGTTTATATTTTTGTGTAATAGCATTAGAGAAAAAAAAGTTTGCATTCTGTTTTTTAGTGCCTTTATTTACATTTTTTTTTGCTACATCATTTGCTGAAATATCATCAGTTATTCTCTTTTGGCTAGTGTTGTTTCTATTCGGCGTTTTTTGGTATCTTTTTTATGCAAGGACATGGGAAAATTTTTTATTTTTGATTAAATTTTTTTTCTTTAGTATTATTATTTGGGTATTCATTAATGCATGGTGGATATTGCCTCTATTCCAGACTGTCTTTAATTCTCCATATGTAACTCATGTTTCGTATAATACTAATGGCGATTTAGGTATTTTAACTTCACTTAGTAGTTCATTGGGTAATTTAGCTTTTGTTTTTCGTTTGATGCATCACGATTTCTATCAATGGATGAAGGTGCCATGGAACGGCTATTATCAAAATCCAATAATTATTCTATTAAGTTTTCTTCCTCCAATATTTGTTTTTGGTAGCCTACTTATTAAGAAAAAACCTAATTATTATTATTTTTTTATTTTTTTATCACTTTTGAGTATATTTGCTATAAAAGGCATAGCTGGCCCTTTTGGGGAAGTTTTTAATTTTTTATTTACCCATATACGATTTTTAGAAAGTTTTAGAAATCCCTTTGAAAAATTTGGTATTGTTTTGCCTCTTTTCTATACAATTCCATTTGCGTATGGAGTTTATAGTTTTTACGAATACATTAAACGAAAATTTTCACAAGTTAAGGCAAATATTTCATTTATTTTGATAATAGTTATATGTTTCGGTTTTATCGTTTTGCCTATTTGGAATGGATGGGCCTTTACAGGTAGCACACCTCCTTCAAATAATCTTAAAGTTGGATTCAAAGTAAATGTGCCAGCCTACTATAAGGAAGCAAACGATTGGCTTAATTCGCAACCTGGAGATTTTCGTGTGATTGCTCTACCTATAGGAGAAGAAGATATTACTTATGTCTGGCCATATGGTTATAGTGGTATTGAATTATCAAATGATCTTTTCGATCATTCTTTTATATCTTATTGTACAACTATTCAGTATTTATGTGGTATTACTCATGAGTTAGAACCACTTCTTCTTAAAAATCCTGTCTATTTTGGAGAGGCTTTATATCCTTTGCAGGCAAATTATGTTATGTTGCGCAAAGATACAAATTATCAATATGATCAGATGCAAAATCCTATGGATTTAGAGAAGAAATTTGATTCGGTAAAGTCAATGATGAAAGTAAAATCTTTTGGCCCTTTAACTTTTTATAAAATAAATCAGTCAACAACAACTAAAAAAATATTTGCAGCAACTCAAGGAATTACAGCATTAAGTTCTCATTCTTTCCTTACATCACTTCCACTAGCTGATTATAAAAAGAATGATATATATTTTACTGATCCAAATTCGTTTTCAAAGACTGAAAATCAAACCCATCAAATAATTTTGCAAGCCAATGAATATTTACCTCCCCAATTAACTGTAAGTAAAGAGAATGCAATTGCGGAATTGCCCTATGTTCATGTTCTTCCCGGCCAAGCTATATATCCATTAACTCGAGCCAGGGAATCATTCATGGATTTTTTAGCCGGAAGTAGTAATTTCCCAAACAAAATTGAAGAGTCGGATAAAAGAATAGTAGAAGTATATAAATTACTAACACTTGGGAAAACAGTTTATGCTGATAAAACAATGCAGGAATATAATTCCTTGCTGCTGTATATTTATCAAAATCGATCTGAAATTACAGTAGATAAATATAAAGAGGATTTATTACGGCAAAATATTGTAATGTCGGATATTTTGAATATAACAAAGTCAGGTAAAAATTCAAATTCAGTATATGTCTCTACTAATTATAATCTCAATAAGCTGCTCATAGCGCTTTCATTAAAACCGTTATTGCCGGTAAATTTAGCTAAGTATCATTCATATAGCATAGCTGTACCGGAAAACGGTAAATACGCTCTTTCAATTACAACGCAAGATTATTCTCCATTTTATAAAACTACCAACATTGATGGTAAAATAGATACAACAACTTCGTTCTCTGTAAATAAGTCAAATCAATCATTTACAGATCTTGGTACATTCTATTTTACAAAGGGTGATCATCAGGTTGATATTCAAATTCCCGAAAGTACCAATTTACTTTCTAAAAATACACTTAAGGTTTCTACCGGTAAGGGAATGTCAGATACTGTCTATAAGTTAAAAGTTAATAATTATAACCCATATGACAGGTATAACTTATCGTTTGATTATAAAATTGAATCCGGAAATCCGGTACAAGCATCTTTTGTAGCAGATACAGACTTGCTAGCTGATAATAAAGTAATCAATGACAATTTGTTGAGTGCCAATTATACTGGATATAAAAATCAATGGTATCATTATGAAACTCAGGTTACCCCTAGTCAAATTTCCCATGCAGGATATGTAGTGTTTTTTGAAACTCCACTGAATAATTGCATGAAGAATTCCGGTATTCTCGCTTCCAATAAATGTAATGATAAAAATTATAGTGATAAATTTAATGAATCATCATCAGCAGAGATAAAAAATATATCTTTCACCCGTAATGATTTAGGAAGTATATTTTTGACCCAAAGTAGAGAAATAAACGATGTGTTAAAAGAGCCTAAAATTAGCTTTATTGAAAATAACCCCGCAAGGTACTTCATAAATGTTCAGAACGCAACAACGCCATTCTATCTAACATTTCTAGAGGCATATCATCCGCTATGGAAATTATATTATGTTGATCAAGATAATAAGATTGCTGTTGGAGACACAAAACACTTTCTCGTGAATAGTTACGCAAATGCATGGCAAGTTGATAGACTGGGGAGTTATACGATGTTATTGGAATTCTCCCCACAAAATTTATTTGAACTTGGTACGAAGATAACAATATCGACTCTAGTAACCCTGCTGCTAATTTTACTAGTATATATATTGAGGAAAAGATTTTGGAGGATCATTAGAAAAAATTGAATTAGATTATGCATTACTTACTTTTATTACAATACTATATAGCACAATATGGATGGAATATTTTCGAATTTGTATTTACAATTATAGTATTCATTTTTTTATTGAAAGCCAGAAAATTTATTCAACTGGTTGTGAAGTTAGCACTGGGTATATTTATCTTATGTGCTTTTAGTATTATCATTAATAATGAGATAGTTGCAGGGTATTTAGCAGAAATTGCGTTTTTACTTTTAGCTATTACATCAATTTTTTATTTTATTGAAGATCGCAAACATGGAAACGTTTAAAAAATATTTACCATATTTATTAATTGGCGCGCTATGTGTATTAATATATAAGGTAATATTTTCTCCATATAATATCTCGGGTGGTGACTACGAATCATATTCAGCTGTTAGTATAATTAATTTTATCCATTATAGTTTTTCAGCATGGGAAAATAAAATCAATTTCGGATGGAGTACTATCGGGTTGTTACATGGAGCTTTGTTGAATTTTATATTCGGTTGGTTAGGCTATTTATTACAGAATAGTATTTATTTAACAGAGAGATTAGTTTGGTGGATACCATTTATTATATTTTCTGTTTTTTCAAGCATACTGCTTTATCGACGAATTATTAGTCATTCCGGATTTAAGTATTTAAGCGTTCTTATATATTCTTTCAATACATATATTTTATTGATTATATCCGGAGGGCAGATTGCCGGAATTGGATTAGCGTATGCCATTGCCCCCGCGTTGGTGTATTCATTGATAAATTTAATTGAAAAACAGAATGTGAAGAATAGTATTCTGTTTAGTTTGCTGTTGTCGTTGGCTGTCTTGTTCGATTTACGATCCGCATATATCCTTATCCTCGGAGTATATTTATATTTTGTGCTATATCTCATTTATACAATAATATTAAATAAACAAAATCTGTATACTTTACTCTTTAAGAATTTCTTCTTTGTTATCATTTTGCCGGTGCTGGTAGTAGTGCTGTTGCATTCATTCTGGCTGCTGCCAATATCAATAGTTCATCAGAATCCTCTTGACCAATTTGGATCTGGGTATACTACTAACAGCGCTGTGCAATTCTTTAGTTTTGCAAAAATTGAGGATTCTATTTCTCTTCTTCATCCAAATTGGCCGGAGAATATATTCGGGAAAACGTACTTTATGCGGCCAGAATTTTTATTCTTACCAATACTAGCTTTTTTATCATTACTATTCGTCAACAGAAAAAAGAAACAAGAAGGTTTATATATTATTTATTTCGCAATTCTTGGTTTACTTGGCGCATTTTTGGCAAAAGGTGCAAATGATCCGTTTGGCGGAATCTATCTTTGGATGTTTGATCATGTCCCTGGATTTATTATGTTTCGTGATCCGACGAAGTGGTACTTGTTAGTTGCACTGAGTTATTCAATTCTTATACCGTTTACGATAGGGAAAATATATGAGAGGTTGAAATTTAAACCACAATTTTCAATTATAAATTTGAAATTTCAAATCAAATCTAAATTTAAAATTTTCAATTATCAGTATTTATTCTTAATATTTACTACTTTATATTTAATACTATTAATCCGGTCGGCAATTTTTGGACAACTGGGGGGAACGTTTAAACCGGCGGAAGTGCCTAAGGATTATGTAAAGTTGGAGCAATTTTTATCTTCACAAAACAATTTTTCCAGAACTTTTTGGGTGCCCACTACGCAGCGCTTTGGCTTTTATTCGGATATCCATCCCGAGGTTAGCGCTACGGACTTTTATTCTTTATACGATTCTTTATCTATTACTAAAGCGTTACAAAAAGTCGGCGCGGAGAAGCAATTACAGGAGGCAGGAGTTAAATACGTAATAGTTCCATATGATCCAGAAGGCGAAATTTACTTATCAGATAGAAAGTATGATGAAAAGCTGTATAGAAAAGTTTTGGATAATGTTTCCAAGATAAGTTATTTACATAAAGTTAACGGTTTTGGTGAAATTGGTGTATATCAAGTCAGTGATCCAATGGATCATTTTTGGAGTCCTGCAAATAATCTTGTTATAAATTATCAATATAATAGTCCTGTTCAATATGATGTAACTTTAAAGAACGCACATAGTGGAGATAAAATTGTTTTTGCAGAAAGTTATGATGTTCATTGGATCGCAACAGAGAACGGACAAAATATAGCATCAATTCCATATGATAAACGGTATAATAGTTTTTTACTTAATAAAAATGGAAGTTACTCTATAAATATATATTATTCCCCGCAAACATATGTAAATATTGGTATTATTGTAAGTGGCGTAACATTTGCGATAGTGGTGGGTTATTTACTATTCGTTTTGGTTAAAAGAAAATGAAAATACAAGACATTTTATTTATTATAATAGTTCTAATGTTACTTTATAAACATAAAGAGAATTCATTTTTATTACTTGGCTTAGTTTGTTTATTAATTGCGATTCCTTTATTTTATTTTTATATATTTTTTACTGCTGAGAGACTTGTTTGGTACGGGATCCTCCTAATATTAATTGAGTGTGTGTATAAATTTATTATTCTGAGTTACATAAAATCGGATGACAAGAAAGAAAATAAAGACAAATGATTTAACTTATAAAATAAATCTGGTTGCAGGAGTTATTCAAGCTATGCTAGAGTTAAAACGAGTCAGGGAAATTCATGATAAAACATAAATTTATATCTTGACACTGTTCGTCTCATTATGAGACGATCGAGCTATATGAATGAGACGAACTTAAATCCAAGACAACAATATATTCTTAATCTTATTAATCAAAAAGGAAGAATCGGCAGACTCGCGATAGAAGAAAATATTGAAAAATTGTATCCGGCTTCTAAGCCTACTGTAGCTCGTGATCTTTCATATCTTTTAAAGAATAATCTGATTAAAATCAGCGGGAAAGGGAAAAATACGGTATATGATGCTAATGTCGGTAATCCATTGCTGAAACAATTTAATCTAGATCAATATTTTTTACTTGATACCGATCAACGAAAAGACGTTAAAAAGAGTTTTGATTTTGCAATATATCCATATTTGAAGAATCTTTTCACTGAGAAAGAAAAACAAGAAATTCAGGAAGTCAATATAAGTTTTACTTCAGAAGCCGAGAAAGTTGCTCCAGATATTTTCCAAAAGGAGCTGGAACGGTTTATTATTGAATTTGCCTGGAAGTCATCAAAGATAGAAGGTAACACCTATTCTCTTTTGGATACGGAAACACTTATAAAACAAAAAATTGAAGCACAAGGGCATTCCAAAGATGAAGCCACGATGATTTTGAATCATAAGCAGGCTTTTGACCTTATTTTCAAACATAAAGAAGAATTCAGAAGTATTTCTGTGCCGCGAATTACAGAACTTCATAATTGTATTGTGCGAGAAATGAGCGTAACTACAGGTATACGAAGTAATAGTGTGGGTATTACAGGAACAACATATCTGCCACTGGATAATGCATGGCAAATACAGGAAGCTTTAGAAAAATTGGTTTCGACGTTAAACCAAACAATGTTTCCACTGGAGAAAGCACTAATTGCCGGAGCAATGATTTCATATATTCAACCGTTTGCAGATGGGAATAAAAGGACAAGCAGAATGCTTGCAAATGCGATTCTTCTTGCTAATGATTTTTATCCACTTTCATATCGAAGTGTTGATGAAACAACATATAAAAAAGCACTTATACTTTTTTATGAACAAAATAGTATTAATGCTTTAAAAAATATTTATACTGATCAGTATAAATTTGCCTTAAAAACGTATTTTAGATAATTATTTAAAGGGATATTTATGAAAAAAAGTGAGTTTTGTTACTCCTTGTGCCTAGTTTGTTGATTGTATTCAAGTTTTTATATGATTTAATTTGAGTAGAGTCAAATTTATGCATACTTTAATGAAAAAAATTAGTTTCATAATTTTGGTTTTAATTTTAGCTCTTTCGTTCTTCTTGGGAGCTAGGATGCTATTGGGGGGGGATTTTTATTATCTTTATGATCAGGCTAGAGATTATTTGCTGGCCCAAAATATTGTCAATACCCACAGTTTAATACTCATCGGAGATCATAGCGGTTTAGGCGGATTTTTCCATGGCCCTCTTTGGATTTATATGTTTGTGCCGATTTACCTTCTGGGCAACGGAAATCCGATGTGTTTTGCATATTTCTATGCATGTATACCCGTGTTGACTGTTTTTATAGCCTATATTCTGGGTACCAAATTATATGATCAAAAAGCAGGGTCTATTTTTGCCTTATTGCTTGCTTTGTCTCCTATAACGTGGGGCACTGTAGCAAATACTATCAGTAATAATTTGGAGCCATTGGTATATCTTTTTCTGTTTTATTTTCTAATTCGCTTTTTGAGAGGTTACGCGAAATCTTTTATTTTGGTGGCCTTCTTTACAGGTTTATCTCTCCAGTTTGAAACCTCGTCGGCTTTAATGTTAATTCCGACAATTTTTGTTATATTTTTATTTAATATTGCGCCTGCAAAAAATAGAAAAGTAATCGGTTGGAGCATACTTGCTTATTTAGTATCAATAACAACATTTATATTATTTGATATCAGACATAATTTTTTGATGCTGCATTCTCTGTTAAATTCTTTCGGAGGAACGAAACAGAGAGGATATTTAGAGTTAAATGATAGACTTCCGGCACATTTCAATAGTATGTTGGGCGCATATAAAAGTGTGTTATTTAATGACAATATTATTTTGGTAATATTATTTGCAGTAATAATAATTTTTGCAGTTGTTTTGTTTCTTATAGAGAAGAACAAAGAATATAAAAGAGAATTTTTCTATTTACTTCTGTTTCCGTTATTATTTTACGCCTTTTTTCTAGTTTACCCTTATTATATTTGGGCTAATTATGTATATGGTCTACTTGTGCCGGTGGCAATTGTATTTCTTCTGGCAATAATTACAATCTGGAGATACCGTGTTGGGAAAGTATTAGTAGTTGTATTTTTTGCTGTAACGTTTTTTTATGTTTCTTCCTATCTTCATACTCAGTATTTTAAGCCTTATCAACCGGATACAACCGCCGGTTCGTATCTAAACCAGAAGGCGGTTGTGCAGTGGTTATATGCAGACGCGGGAACTGGAAAATATGGACACTTTGTCTATTCGCAAGATACTTTTACAGTGGGCATGGATTATTTAATTCCCTGGTATGGTAAAAATCAAAAGCAGACCAGTTTTGAGAGCCAAAAAGATAAAATCACTTATTTGATTATGTATCCTCATCAAACAAACGATGAAGGAGCATATGATTTTTGGAAGAAAAATGTTTTACATACCAACGGGCAAGTGTTAATGACAAAATCATTTGCAGGAGATATCACGGTGGAAAAATTAGCAATTATAGGGCAGGAACCAGCGGTTGATCCGAATTACTACCAAAATTTAATTTTCCGATAATGAATATTCTTCTCTTTTTAATTCTTTTTATTGTTTCCGTTTTTTTGGCATTTTATGTACCCGGCAGAGTATTACTGGGAAAGCAGGACAGTCTGTCCCGGCTGGGAATATTTGTAACGGCAATTATTCTCGGAATTGTCATGTGGGGCTGGCAGGGATTTATTTTTGGATTTTTACAGCTACGTTGGTTGAGTTATTTATATTTACTCATATTTTTATTTATCTTCATAAAAAATGGATATTTAAAATTCGAATTTAATACTTTAAAAGATAAACCCCATGTTTTACTAAATAAAATTGATTGGGTAACCGGTGGAATAATTATTCTCGGTGTAATTGGTCAGATTATTCCATTTATTCGTAGCGGAGAAATGAGTCCTTCAGGTTTATTCTTCAGCAGTTATAATACTCCCGATCATATCTGGCACGTAACTTTGGTAAATGAATTGGTGCGCAGATTCCCTCCCAATGAGCCAGGACTTTACGGGGTAGCGCTCATTAATTATCATTTTTGGTTTCATTTAGTAACGGCTGAATTGATTAGAGTATTTCATCTGCCTATTTTTCAAACTCAATTCATCGGAATGTACACTCTGGGACCGATTCTACTTGGGCTAGTTGCGTATGTTTTCGCAAAAGCCATAAGTGATTCAAAGTTATTTTTACGCTTATTTATATTTTTTCTTTATTTTTCCGGTGATGCCGCGGGGTGGTTTATGCTTCTTTTAAGACAGCGTTTCGATCTTAATGTGCAATCACTTTTTGAAGACGGCTCAAAGTTTATGGATGCGCCAGGGAGGGGATTTGCGATAATTATTGCGCTTGCGGCTTTATATCTTTTTTATAAGTATCGTCAAACTGTTTTAAAGCGAAGAAATATATTAATTTTAGCTTTATTACTGGGCAGTTTGCTGGATTTCAAAGTATATGTCGGAATTCCTTTTTTGTTTGGACTTTTTTGTTTAGCTATTTATTATGTAATTAAAAAGCAGTTCTCTTATTTATGGTTATTTTTAACTGCATTAGTAATAGGTTTAGTGCAATACCTGCCTTTCAATAGTTCCTCAGGCGGAATAACGTTTCTTCCTTTTGAAATACCACGAGCCTTCATAGCTCAAAAGGTTTTTAATTTGTCATACATTGATCAGCGTTGGACAATTTATTTACAGCATCACAACTATTTGCGTTTGTTACAGTATGGAGTTTTCATGACTACCATATATATCCTTGTAATGTTTGGCATTAAAGTTTTCGGTTTCGTTATTTTTAAACGGGTAATAAGAAAAGTCGGGACACCCTTTTTTATTTTACTCTACTCGGTATTATTTATTTCTACAGTATTGGGTTTGTTTTTTTATCAGAAAGTCGGTGGGGCAAATATTTGGGAATTTTTTATGACCGGTTCTCTGATTTTAGCGATTATTACGTCTTTGAATCTGTCATTATTTTTATCCCAAATGGGGAGAAGAGTAGTGACTGTAATTATAGCTATAATTATTATCTTTACGATTCCGCGTTGGATTAATTCGGTTGGCATGTATATATACGATGATTATTTTTCCGGATTTCATGGAGTCAGTACATCCGAACTGACGGCTTACACTTTTTTAAAGGATAATACGCCGGAGAACAGTACAATACTATTAATTGGGAAAAATGATTTTTTACCATTTTCATCCTTAGCTAGTGTCTTAAGCGAAAGAAATTTATTTTTTTCGGGGACCGGAGTTAGTCAAGTTATTACACCGGAATTTTTACGACGACAGACAGATACGGATTTTATAAAAAGCAGTAAAAATAATAAATTAGTTTTAAATGTTTTACAAAAAGATAAGGTTAATTATGTAGTGATTGAGAATGATTCCCCGATTGCTACTAATAGTCCAATGTTTAGAAATAAATTGCTTAGTAAAGTGTTTTCAAACCAATACTCCAAGATACTAAAAGTAGAGTAGGAATTATTTGAACCTCATGCTCTAAAAGTGGTAAGATATAGGTAATGATCAGTTTTGTAATCCCCGTTTTAAATGAAGAAGAAGGCCTTTTAGCCTTTTATCAGGAATTGTCTAAGGAACAGAAGAAATTAGGAGATTCATATGAGACGCTTTTTATTGATGACGGCTCAATCGACGGTTCGTTGGCGATTTTAAAGGATTTACTCAAAAAAGATAAAAATGTCCGTTTATTTTCCTTTCGTAGGAATCGGGGTAAAAGTGAGGCTTTATCCTTGGGTTTCCAAAAAGCAAAAGGAGACTATGTCGTGACTCTGGATGCGGATTTGCAGGACAGACCCTCGGAAGTGCATAAATTACTAGATGAAGTTAGAGGGAATTGGGATGTAGTCAGCGGTTGGAGAAAAAATAGGCAGGACAAAAAGAAGATGGTATGGGCCTCAAAACTTTTTAACTTATTGGTTAAAACTTTTTGGGGATTAAGTCTGCATGATTATAATTGCGGATTAAAAGCCTATACCAGCGACGCTGCCAAATCACTGCGTTTGTATGGTGGATTTCATCGATTTATTCCTCTTATAGCCTTCCAGGAAGGTTTTACCGTGACGGAAGTGGTAGTAGAACATGATAAACGAAGATTCGGCAAGTCAAAATACGGTTTTTCTAAAGTTTGGAAAGATTTGCCAGATATTTTTTCCATGATTTTTTTGGCCAAATATAGCAAGAGGCCGCTACACTTTTTTGGCTTCATAGGCTTATTTCTTATGGTAATAGGCGTTGTGATATTACTCTATTTGCTCGGGGTTCAACTGCATGGGCAATCAATTGGGCGGCGTCCTTTATTGATGTATGGAATTTTAAGTATACTGGCCGGAGTACAGATCTTCTTGACTGGATTCTTAGGGGACCTCATAATAAACTCATCCAGTAGAGAAATGTTTCATCAACCATTAAGATTCTCTTCGGATAAAACCCTATGAAAATAGGCATTGATATCAGCCAAACCGCATACGAAAATACAGGTGTGGCAAATTATCTCACTCAATTGGTAAATCATTTATTGGAAATTGATAAGGAGAATGAGTACATCTTGTTTTTTTCGTCTTTACGAAAAAATTTTCAATTTTCAATTTTCAATTTTCAATCAAATTCTAATGTTAAAATTATTAAATATAAAATCCCGCCGACAGTGCTTGATTTGCTCTGGAATAGATTGCATATTTGTCCGATTGAGTGGTTTATTGGAGACGTGGATGTTTTTATTACTTCCGACTGGACGGAACCGCCTGCCTTGAAGGCAAAAAAGCTGACGATATTGTATGATTTAATTGTCTATAAGCATCCGGAAGAAACAGCTAAAAACATTGTAGAAACTCAAAAAAGGAAGTTGAAATGGGCAAAAAGGGAAACAGATGGGATTTTATGTATTTCAGAGTCAACTAAACAGGATGCAGAGAAGATATTAGGAATTGAAGAGAAGAGATTATTTGTGGTCTACCCTGGGATTTGACAAGTTGTCATCCTGAACTATCGGAGCCAAGCTTGATTGGCGAGATCGCTTGCTTGACAAGCGTAAAGATTCAGGATCCAGTGAGATGCTGAAGTGAATTCAGCATGACAAAACACTCTGGATTCCGGGTCAAGCCCTGAATGACAACAAAAATAATATTATGATTATTGCAATTGACGGCAATGAAGCCAATGTAAAAAAAAGAGTTGGAGTAAGCGAGTTCGCTTTTGAATTGCTTGCGCAGCTCACAAAGATCAAAGATCAAGGATCAAGTATCAACGTGTATCTGAAAGAATCGCCGTTGAAAGATTTTCCGATTGAGGATAAAAATTGGCAGTATAGTATTTTCGGACCGAAGAAATTATGGACGCAGCTTGCCTTGCCGGCACACTTATTTTTGCAGCTTAAAAAGCCTGATGTTTTTTTTACTCCTTCCCATTATGCTCCTCGTTTTTCTCCATGTCCGACTGTCATTTCTATAATGGATTTGGCCTATATCCATTTTCCCCAGCTTTTTGCCAAAAAAGACTTGTATCAGCTTCAAAATTGGACCAAATATTCTGTGAAAAATGCCTCCAAAATCATTACAATCAGTCAAAGCAGTAAACATGATATACTTAACATATACGGCGTTGCGGAAGAGAAGGTTGCGGTAATTTATCCGGGTATAAAACCGCTTGTGAGCTTAACGCCGCATGTTTATCCTATGCAGGAATTAAAGATAAAATACGCTATTTCGCAAAATTTTCTTTTGTTCGTGGGCACTTTGCAGCCGAGAAAAAATATAGCTCGCCTGATAGAGGCTTTTTCACAATTGAAAAAATCTAAAGACAAGGAATTGCAGCTGGTTATTGTCGGTAAAAAAGGCTGGCTGTATGAGGAAATTTTAGCCGCGCCGGAAAAATTCGGTGTTAGCGAAAGTGTTAAATTTTTGGAATTTGTCAGTGATGATGAGTTAGCTATTTTATATTCAAACGCAAAATGTTTTGTTTTCCCTTCACTTTACGAAGGATTCGGTTTGCCGGTGCTTGAAGCTATGCAGCATGATTGCCCGGTGATTACCAGTAATGTCTCAAGTCTTCCCGAAGCCGGAGGAGACGCGGCTTTGTACGTGGATCCGCTGGACGTTGAAGATATGGCTAAAAAAATTGAAAAGGTTCTAAACGATAGTAATTTACGAAAAGAAATGATAAAAAAGGGTAGAGAACAAGTAAAAAAATTCAGTTGGGAGAAAGCGGCGAAAGAGACGCTTGATGTTTTGCAAAGTGTAGCTAGGAATAAAAGTTGACAGAAAAAATATAATTGTTCATTTTTTCTGTCATCCCGGACTATCGGAACCCCGCTCAGCGGGGTGAGATCGCCTGCCTGACAGGCGTAAAGATCCGGGATCCAGAGAGATCCTGAAACAAGTTCAGGATGACGTAATGGTATGAAAGATAAAACAGGGAAAAAATTAACAATTCATGAGATACTGTTAAAAGGAGCTAACAGAGTTGATACAATTATTTTAGAATTTATTAATATGATTTTAATTTGGATCGGCAATATTCCCTTGCATCATGTCCGCAGATTATTTTATAGATTGGCGGGAATGAAAATCGGCCAGGGATCAACTATTCATACCGGCGCCAGATTTTATAATCCGGAGAATATTGCAATTGGTAAAGATTCAATTATCGGTGAAAATGTGGTGCTGGACGGACGGGCGAAATTAACTATTGGAGACCACGTTGATATTGCCTCGGAAGTGATGATTTATAACGCAGAACATAATATTGAATCCGAACATTTTGCGGCAGCCGAGACAGTTGTCAACGAGCCGGTGAGTATTGAGGATTATGTTTTTATCGGACCGCGTGTGATTATTTTACCGGGAGTAACAATCGGTAAGGGGGCAATTGTGGGAGCCGGAGCAGTAGTGACGAAAAACGTTGAGCCCTTTCAAATTGTCGGCGGAGTGCCGGCAAAAGTAATCGGGGAGAGGAAAAATAAAGAGCCTCACTATATTTTAGGCAGGGCGGCCTGGTTTAGATAATTTCTTTATTAAGTAGATCTTGTTATAATGATAGTCACCAAAATTTTATGAATTCAAGTGTGTTTTTAAACAATGTAGTTATAGGTTCATGGCAGATTTATTCGCCGATTTTACTTGTTTTGGGCATGATTATTTGGTATAAGTTTTCAAAATTTGCCCGGGAGCATTTGCTTTTTATCTATACTCTTTTTCTCATGGTCTTTATTCCTTTATATCCTAAGATTCCGCTTGAAGGGATAAGGCACACCTTTGTTTATATTCGTCTGGATGATATTGCCGTAGCCATAGGTGTGGCTTTATGGCTTTTCTATTTACTTAAGCGGAAAATAACTTGGAAAACACCGCTTACGATTCCGATTTTTGCCTATTGGGGAATTGGTCTTTTATCTACAGTTGTAGCCGTAATTTTTATTTTTCCTTCTCTGGCAAATGTTTTTCCCTCAAGTGCATTCTTATACTTCCTGCGTCATATTGAATATTTAATAGTTTTCTTTTTGGCTTTTTCTTCCATGAATAATAAAAAATATCTGCCTTGGCTGGTGGGAGTTTTAACTATCAGTGTATTGTTAATAGTCGGTTACGGTTTCGGACAAGCTAGATATCCGCAAATATTTTTAGCCTATTCCACTATGAATGAAGAATTTGCCAAAGGAATTCCTTTAATTCTGCAATCCGGTGCCAGAATTCAGGCTACTTTTGCCGGTCATTATGATTTGGCTGCTTATTTGGTAATGATAATTCCGCTTTTGGCGAGTTTGGTTTTCGGATTTAAAAATGTTTTCGCGAAATTATTATTTGTAACCACTTCGGTTTTGGCTTTGATTTTATTACTTTTAACTGCCTCGAGAACTTCTTATGCGGTTTATTTGGTGGCAATTATTTTTATGTTAATCATGCAGAAAAAGAAAATTTGGATTATTCCGGTTGTATTAGTTAGTATTATGCTTCTTTTATCTTTTCACACTTTGGCTCAGCGTTTTGCGGATACGTTAACTCAGCAATCGGTAGTAGTTGATGCTCGTACCGGGAAAGCCATCGGACTTGCGCAAGAGAATTCATCGGGGCAAGTTACAGTTATTGATAAAACGCCTGTAGGACAAAATTTGGCACCCGGAAGCGGATATATTGTTTCAAATGTAGGAACACCGCAATCAACCACATCACATATTACTTATACCAGAACAACTTTACACGCAGGGACGCAGTCAGCGCAAATTACCAATTTGAACGGTGATTTTGTGGTACGAAAAGCCTTGGCCTATGATGATTCATTTACCACTCGCTTTCAGGGCGAATGGCCCAGAGCCATGAACGCGTTTTTACGTGAACCGCTTTTGGGAAGCGGTTATTCTTCCATCAGTTTGGCAAGTGATAACAATTATTTGCGTATGTTGGGAGAAACAGGGATTTTAGGATTTGCCGCGTTTGCTTTTATTTTTCTTGTCAGCGGAATTTATGCTTACAGAATATTGCCGGAAGTCGATTCTCCTGCTGCTAAAAGTCTTGTTTTGGGTATAATGGCGGGAATTTTCGGGTTAGGACTTAACGCGATTCTAATTGATGTCTTCGAAGCCTCAAAAGACGCTTATATCATGTGGATTCTTTTAGGAATAGCTCTGGGAGTTTTGACGCTTTACCAAAAGAAAAAGGTGGATTTACTGCATGATTTGCGAATTCTTATCAGTACACCTGCCATTATTACTTATTTTCTTATTGCGACCTTCGGCTTTTTTGCTTCAAGCTTAAATAATTTCTTTGTCGCGGATGATTTTACCTGGCTGAAATGGGTTGGGGATTGTGCGAAAGTTGTCTCGCATGGAGCCAGCGTTTGCATACCGGCAAAGACAACACTTCTTCATTTCTTTACACAATCCGGCGACTTTTTTTACAGGCCAATGGAAAAAGTTTATTTCTATTTTATGTATTCTCTATTTGGTTTTAATCCGATGCCTTTTCACGTAGTCTCGCTGTTTCTGCACTGGTTATGTATATCTCTTATTTTTGTTTTATCAGTGCGGATTTTAAAAAATAAAGTATCGGCATTTGTAGTTTCGGCGTTGTTTTTATTACTAAGCGCACACACGGAAACCATTTATTGGATTTCTGCCTCCGGACATTTGTTTGTCGCGCTTTTTACGCTTTTGGCAATTTTGTTTTATGACAATCATCGCTTAAGCGGCAAAAAATATTTTCTCTTTTTGAGTTTGCTTTGTATTTTACTCTCGCCGATGTTTCATGAATCCGGAGTGATTACAAGTTTAATGGTCGCTGCCTATGCTGTTGTAATGAACTGGTCTGAAATTAGAAAACGACCGTTAAATATTCTCCGTTTATTGGTTTTATTTATTCCACTTGTCTTTTATTTTGCTCTGCGCATTTTTGCCAAGACACCGTGGAGTATGGGAGATTACAGCTATAATCTAATTAAATTACCGCTTAATTTTTTCGGAAACCTTTTGGGTTATATTTTTGTAACTATTTTGGGTCTTCCTTTTGTGTCTGTCTACGAAAATATTTGCGATTATGGGAAAACTCACACAGTGGCAGTTATTCTGGTCATCATTTTATTGGTCATAATGGTTGTAGGTTTGTATCGTTTATTGAGGAATAAAATGAATCCACACGACTATCAAATGGTTACGTTGAGCATTTTATTTTTCCTGATACCGCTTCTGCCGTTTTTGGGTTTTGGGAATTTGACAGCCAGGTATACCTATTTGGCAAGTTTTGCTATATGTCTGTTTGTAGTTTATCTTTTCCAAAAATTGTTTGTCACTTTTAAAGTTAAGAATACGTACGTTGTCGGTTTAGTTATCATTCTTACGACTGGTATATTTTCCTGGTATCAGTATCAGCAAGTATTGACTGCGGGTAATGATTGGACAAAGGCTGGAGAAATAACGCAAAGCTTTTTGCAGGATTTATCGGATGAATATCAAGCTCAGGGTTCATTGCCGCCCAGTCCTGTTTTTTACTTTAGTAATATTCCCCAAACTTACGGTCAAGCTTGGGTCTTTCCTACAGGTTTATCTGATGCGGTTTGGATGATTTTTCAGGATAAAAATGTTACTGTCAAAGAAACTCCCAGTATTGCTCTTTCTCTTCAAGAGGGAGAAAGTACAACCAGCGCAAGATTTTATGAATACCAGCAAGACGGAACGATCGTTGAAACGCAAAGGACTGAAGTGGTAACACCGGTACCGGCAGAGAAAAATGCTAAATAAATATTTTACTCCAACTCTTCTACTTTGGATTATATTAATTGGCGCTTTTGTGGTTAGGCTTCACGGTTTTAATAATCCGGTTGCCGATTGGCATAGCTGGCGACAGGCGGATACATCATCGGTTTCCCGCAATTTTATTAAATACGGATTTGATCTTTTGCATCCGAGAATGAATAATATCTCAAATGTTCAATCAGGAATGGAAAATCCTCAGGGATATTTTTTCGCGGAATTCCCGATTTATAACGCGACGCAAGCCGGATTGTTTTCCCTTTTTCATTTTTTTACAATTGAGGAATGGGGGAGACTTGTGACAATTTTCTCTTCTCTTTTATCGATTGTTTTTCTATTTTTATTGGTTAGAAAATTTAACAACTCTTCGCTTGCTTTAATTACCGCTTTCGTTTTTGCTTTTTTGCCATATAACATTTATTACGGCCGGGTAATTTTGCCCGATCCTTCAATGAGTATGGCGGTGTTGGGGACGATATACTTCTTTGCTAAGAGTATTGGACAAAGATCAAAGATCAAAGATCAAAGATCAAAGTTTACTAAAAGTAATTATATAAATTTATTTATTTCACTTTTGTTTGCGATGCTGGCTTTGTTATTAAAACCGTTTGCGGCATTCTTCTTTTTACCGCTGGTTTTTCTCGCTTGGAATGCGTATGGATTTAAAATATTTAAACAATGGAAATTGTGGCTGTTTGCAATTTTGGCAGTTATTCCACTTGCCTTATGGAGAATATGGATGACTCAATATCCGGCGGGAATTCCGAGCAACATCTGGTTATTTAACGGTAATGGGATTAGATTCCGCCCGGCTTTTTTCAGATGGATGTTATATGAACGTTTGACAAAATTATTTTTAGGATTTTTCGGCCTTTTGCCTTTACTTCTGGGAATTTTTGTAAATTGGAAAAACGCTAAAAATACACAAGCTTTATTTTACTGGTCATTTTTAATTTCCTCAATTCTTTATGTCTGTGTGGTAGCAACTGGAAATGTGCAGCATGATTATTATCAAATAGCGGTAATGCCGACCATTGCTCTTTTTGTCGGTTTGGGCAGTTACTATTTTTTAAATTTAAAATTTGCCAATAAAGCAATCCGTTCGATTTTGCTGATTATTGTTTTTGTCGGTGCTTTTGTTTACAGTTGGGGAACTGTCGGTCATTATTTTGACATTGATAATCACGCAATTGTTACGGCAGGGGAAGCGGTAAATCAATTGACGCCGGCAAACGCAAAAATAATTGCTCCTTATGGCGGAGATAGTTCGTTTTTATATCAAACTAACCGACAGGGATGGGCGAGTTTTGAAAGGTCATTGCCGGATTTGATTAAATTAGGAGCGAATTATTTGGTCATCGTTAACCCACCGGAGTCAGACAGAGTAAATTACGCAAAAGACTATCGTATAATAAAGAGTACACAGGATTACATATTGGTTGATTTAAATCATAAAGCATGAAAGTTTTACTTATAAGTTCATATTTACCCTACCCTCTTCATTCAGGTGGACAGGTTAGATTATATAATTTAATAAAACAATTAGCCGGAGAACATGAGATTACCTTAATTTGTGAGAAAAGGCAGCATCAAACAATGCAGGATATTGCAGAAGTTGAAAAAATTTGTAAAGAGGTAATTTGTATCCCGAGAAAAAAACAATGGAGCATTGAAAATATTGTAAAGACCGGTATCTCACAAAAGCCTTTTTTGATTACCGGTCATACTTTAACGCAGATGCAGCAAATAATTGTTGAAGTATTAAATAAAAAAAAATTCGATCTGATTCACGTTGAGACATTTTATGTCGCTCAAAATTTACCAAAAACAGACTTACCCATAGTTTTGGTTGAGCATAATATTGAATATTTAATTTATCAACGTTTTATGGACAAGGCTCCTCTGGCTCTTAAACCTCTGCTTTTGTTGGACATTAAAAAATTAAAAAAAGCGGAAGAAGATTGTTGGAAACGAGCAAATCATGTGGTTGCCGTTTCTCAGGAAGAAAAAAAAGTGATTGATAAATTTAATTCATTTGTTTCTGTAGTTCCAAATGGTGTTGATCTGGGAAAATTTAAAGTTAAAGATTTAACAAAAAAAAGCAAAGAGAAAAAGATATTATTTATTGGTGATTTTTCTTATATTCAAAATCGTGACGCGACTCAATTTATTATCCGGGAAGTTGCTCCAATTTTGCGGAAAATAATGAAGGATGTTAATTTGAAATTTTGGTTTGTCGGTAGAAGAATCCCGCAAACAACTAAAGATTTAGCAAATAGTTCCGATATTGTTTTTGACGATCAAAATCCCAGTTCGACGGAGGAAATATTTTCCGCGGCTGATGTTCTGCTTTCTCCGATTCGGATGGGTGCCGGAACGCAGTATAAAATACTTGAAGCAATGGCTGTGGGTACTCCGGTAGTAACTACGAAATTGGGCAATGAAGGAGTTAACGCAATTGATAATAAAGAGATATTGGTGGCTGACAAGGCTGAGGAAATTGCGGAGAAGGTTAAATTAATTTTGGAAAATGATAAACTGTATAAAACCATTGCCCTAAACGCCAGAAAATTAATTGAAGAAAGATTTGATTGGGAAACTATTGCAGAAAAATTGGAAAGAGTTTATGAAACAGTTGTGAAAAAATAAAATTATCGGGTTTTAAGGCCTCAAGTAACGTCTTTGTTTGTTCATAGTTTATAACCCATCCGTTATGCAGTACACTTCTGTAAAGTCTAGTCTGTAAGAGCTTACCGGTTTTATCATAAACCTCAGGGTATCCGCCATAATTTTTAATATTTGATATAAATTGAGTTTATTGGCAAAATTAAGTGTAGACCAGGCTATGACATTATCATAAAATGCTGATTGTCTTTTTATTCCGTCTCTGGCACTGGCTAGCAGAAGATCTGCTTTTACTAATTTTTGCTTCCGATTTAGCATAGACATATATTTTATGCCGTTTTCGCGAAGAAAATTTAATTGGATTTGGAGTAAGAATTATTTGCTTATTCACCGCTTTATTATAACAGGCGTCATGAAAATTGCAGCAAGTTAGATTTCAAAAAATTTCTTAATTGCAACTTATAACTCCAATGATATAGAATACATTCCATGACTGAAAGAGCTAAGACAATTGCCTTAATATCTACGGAAGCAACATTAACTTTGGGTATGCCATTCGGTTTAATACCCGAATTTAGCAAAGTACTTTCCCGCAGAGCAGAGTCGGGTATTATGGGTATAATAGGGAATGGTAGTTTATATACTATAGCAATTGCTGCAGCCTGTGTAGCAGGTGCGGGAGTTTATAGAACGGTTAAAGATATTCAAGAGGTACGAAGACCGAAGCAAAAAATTAGTCAACCGGCTGAGGTAACAGTTTATACAAACACAAAACCGGAAGATTAAATCATTCTATCTCTTCATTTTCTTCATCAGCCTTGCTATACTAGGCATATATGCGAATAGGAATTGATTGCCGTTTTATTCAGGAAACAGGAGTCGGACGTTATACCCGAAATCTAATTGAACAGTTGGCAAAAATTGATAAAAAAAATAATTACGTAGTTTTTTTAAATGCCAAAGCCAAAGATCTTGTTTTACAGCTTACCAACCACAATGAAAATTGGCAAATTGTGGAAACGGATATTCCCTGGCATGGGATAGAAGAACAAATGCTTTTCCCCGAAGTAATTAATCGGCAGAATTTAGATTTAATGCATTTCCCTTATTTTTCGGTGCCCTTCATGTATAGTAAACCCTTTGTTGTGACGGTTCATGATTTGATTCTGCATCATTTCCCAACCGGCGAGGCTTCAACATTACCCGGTTTTGCTTATTGGATTAAATTACAGGGTTATAAATTTGTTATGCGGAAGGCCGTAGAAAAAGCTAAGAAAATTTTGACTGTTTCACAAGCGACAAAACAGGAAATAGTGAATACTTTGCACGTGTCAGATAAAAAAATTGTGGTGACATATGAAGGAGTTGAACATAAATTTCAAATGACCAATGACAAATTACCAATTAAAGCCAAAAAGCGAAAATATTTTTTGCATGTGGGGAATGTTTATCCGCATAAAAATTGTAATCGATTGGTTGAAGCTGTCCAATTATTATTGGAAAAAAATCCTGATGTAGATTTGATTTTCATCGGTAAAATGGATTATTTCATGAACAAACTGCAGGGAAAAGTTAAACAATTGAACTTAGAGAAAAACATTTTATTTCTCGGTGAAATAAACGATACCGAATTATCGGTGTATTATGAAAATGCGGTTGCTCTCGTGATGCCATCTCTTATGGAGGGATTCGGGTTGCCGGCTGTAGAAGCGATGGCGCAAAAATGTTTGGTTATAGCATCGGATACACCAGCTTTAAAGGAGGTTTGTAAAGACGCCGTTATTTATTGTCAGCAGTTAAATATTGAAGATATTGCCAAAACAATGGAAAAAGCACTACAATTGACAACTGTTCAAAAAAAAGAATATATAGAAAATGGTAGAAAGATTATTGCCGGTCTTTCCTGGCAAACCATGGCTCGTCAGACGTTAACCGTTTATGAAAGTTGCATTAGTATATGACCGCGTAAACAAATGGGGAGGAGCGGAACGTGTTTTATTAGCTTTACATAGTCTTTTCCCCACTGCACCATTGTATACATCGGTTTACTCAAAAAAACAAACAAACAACTGGACTGATGTTTTTTCAGTTAAGACATCATTTCTGCAAAAGATTCCCTTTGCCGCAAGGGCGCATGAAGCGTTCCCTTATCTAATGCCGTTAGCTTTTGAAAGTTTTGATTTTTCGGACTACGATCTGGTTATATCGGTTACCAGTGAAGCAGCCAAAGGCATTATCACCAATAATAAAACTAAACATATTTGTTATTGCTTAACGCCGACGCGTTATCTGTGGAGCGGATATGACTTTTATTTTAAAAATCAATATTTACGAAATTTATCACAACCGGTTGTTCGGTATTTACGAAAATGGGACAAAATTGCCAGTCGCCGGCCTGACAAACTGATCGCGATTTCTCAGGAAGTTCAAAATCGCATTGAAAAATATTACGGATTAAATTCGGATGTTATTTATCCCCCTCTGACTTTGGAAAATAAAATAAAATCGATTAAGAAATTGGATGAGCCGCCGTTTTTACTGGTTATTTCGCGTTTAGTTCCTTACAAAAGGATTGATTTGGCAATAAAAGCTTGTAACCGTTTGCGTTTACCTCTTCGGATTATTGGTATGGGAAGTGAAATGTCATATCTACAAAAAATTGCCGGACCGACGGTTAAATTTTTAGGTTCCTTGACTGATGAGGAGGTTATAGCTTATTATAATAATTGTCGAGGTCTGATTTTCCCGGGAAACGAAGATTTTGGTTTGACAGTTGTTGAAGCGCAGCAGTATGGGAAGCCGGTTTTAGCCTATAAAGCAGGCGGAGCGCAGGAAACCATTATCGAAGGGAAGACAGGGCTTTTTTTTAGTTCACAAAGCGTTGGTTCAGTGACTGAAATGTTGGATAAATTTTCGCATTTTCGTTATAATGCTGAGGATTGTCGGAGACAGGCGCGAAAATTTAGCTTGAAGGTATTTCAGAGTAAATTTATGCGCATTGTGGATGAAGTAATGAGAGAGAATTTATGAAAATCGTACTTTTTGCAGGCGGAGTCGGATCAAGACTTTGGCCGCTTTCCCGAAAAAATACTCCAAAACAATTTGGTAAAATTATTGCCGATCGTTCAATGCTGCAGATTGCGGTACATAAACTTTTCCCTGATTTCTCCTGGGATGATGTCTATATTTCTACCGGAATGCAGTATGAAGAAATAATAAGAGCTCAATTACCAGATTTGCCGGCAGGAAATATCATAGTCGAACCTGAGATGCGTGACGTCGGTCCGGCAGTCGGTTTGGTTATTGCTCAATTCATGAAAAAGAATCCCGATGAACCGATAGTTCTACTTTGGGGGAGTGATCATTTGGTCAAGGAAGAAGCTCTCTTTAGAAAAATTCTTAAAGCCGCTGGAGATTTGATAGCCGAAGATCCGCAAAGAATTGTCTTTATCGGTCAAAAACCTCGTTTCGCCAATCAAAATGTCGGATATATCGAATATGGCCGGGAAATTGCCAAAAAAGACGGTTTTTTAGTTCACGCGTTCTCTTCATTTAAATACAGTCCGCCGTTTGAGACGGCAAAAGAATACGCAAACGATGGAAAACATGCCTGGAATTTGGGTTATTTTGCAACGACACCGCGTTTTCTCTGGCAATTATTTGAGCAGTATTCGCCTGAACTTTTTGAAAAGGTGAAAAAAATTTATGACTCGATTGATACTCCGGCCTATGAAAAAACTTTAAGAGAAGTTTATCCGACTATTGAAAAAATTTCTTTCGATCACGCAATCTTGGAAAAAATGAATCCTAAATACGGCTGCGTTATGGCCGCCGATATTGGCTGGAGTGATATTGGTGCCTGGGAAGCAATGAAGGAAGCATTAAGTGAAACAGTTGATGCCAATGTTACCAAGGGTAAAATTATTCTGGAAAGTTCACGTGATTCATTGGTACATAATGATACCGAACAATTAATTGTTGGAATAGATTTAGACGGTTTAGTGGTAGTTTCCACGGAAGACGTACTGCTTATATGTCCTAAAAATTCAGTTCCTAAAATTAAACAGTTCGTTGCCAGTCTTAAAGGGACTGAAAATGAACATCTGACATAATGCCATATAGAACAATAAAAAAAAGTATATTTTACGAAATTTCAAAACGAACTATAGATATTATTTTATCTGTAATACTGTTAGTTTTATTTTCTCCCATTATTTTGGTAATCGCGATTTTAATTAAATTAGATTCTCCGGGTACAGTCTTTGCCAAGACTCCTCCCAGAGTAGGGAAAAAAGGGAAACTTTTTCATATGTATAAATTTCGCTCGATGATTCAAAACGCGCATGAATTGTTGCGTACTAATCCGGAATTTAAAAAACTTTACGATCAATATAAACTCGGAAGTTATAAATTGGAAAATGATCCGCGGGTTACCAGAATCGGCGGATTTATTCGTAAACATTCTTTGGATGAAGTGCCGCAATTTATAAACGTCTTTAATGGAGACATGAGTGTTGTAGGACCACGAGCATATTATGCTGATGAATTACAAGAGCAGCAAAAAAAATATCCAGATACGATTGAGGCTGTAAAAGTAGTGCTGTCTATAAGACCCGGAATTACCGGTCAGTGGCAAGTATCAGGGAGAAGTAAGGTGAATTTTGATAAAAGAATTAAAATGGATGCCGAATATGTAGAAAAGTGTTCTCTATTGAATGATTTTATAATAATTTTAAAAACACCTTGGGCGATGATTTCGGGAAGAGATGCGTTATAAGTTATAAAGTTGAAAGTTTGTAAAGTTGAAAGTTATAAAGTTCATAAAGAAATTTGTGGTTTGTCTGGTTGACAAAAGTTTATAAACTTCAGTATGATAGAGAATACTATGGATGGATTTCAAAAGATTGAACTGGCTGACAATAAAAAGAAAGTAGTTTTGCCAACGCAGAGCATGAGAGATCAGGCATTTGTAAAACCTACACAAAATTCGGGATTAACAAAAGATATGCGAAAAAAAGGGAATCCAGCAAAATTAAAAAAACCATTAGGTATCGGCATTACGATAGCAGCGATCGTGGTGGTTATCCTAATTTTTGTGCTTATTATTCCGCTGCAAAAAACAATAGTGGCTGCCAAACAAACGGAAGCTCAGCTTAAGGTATTTGCCGCCTCTGTAAAACAGGAAAATATCGATCAGGCTTCCACCGAATTACAGAAAAGCCAAGTTGATTTAACCAATACTGAAAGTAAATTGCAGGCTTTGGGTTATCTACAATATGTTCCGATTGCCAGTATGTATTATGGTGATGCAAAGCATGCCGCAAAAGCCGGTGATTATGCACTGACCACGGCGGGAATTGTTATTGATTCACTGAAACCTTATGAAGATGTTTTGGGACTTAAAGGCAAAGGCAGTTTTGTCGGCGGTACAGCCGAACAGCGTATTTCTACGGCTGTTTTGACGATGGGTAAGATAGTGCCAAGAATAAATGACATTGCAGCCAATCTTGACCAAGTTAAATCGGAAGTTGACGGGATAAATAAAAATCATTATCCGACCTGGCTTTTTGGTAAAAGCATTCAGACCCAACTTTCTTCTTTACAAGCTTTAACGGATGAAAGTGTGGTGGCAGTTAGTCAGGCCAGGCCGTTAATAACCGCTTTGCCGGCACTTTTGGGTGAAGATTCACAAAAGAAATATTTAGTTATCTTCCAAAATGATAAAGAGTTGCGTCCGTCAGGCGGATTTATCACGGCTTACGCTGTTTTTGATATTGATAAAGGAGTTATCAGCGTTGAACGTTCGGATGATATTTATCCTTTGGATGATTCGATTGCCGATAAGCCGGTTGCTCCGGCACCTTTGATCAAATATCTTCATTTGACTGACCCTGTATTTAATTTGCGTGATTCTAACCTCTCTCCTGATTTTATAACGTCAATGAATACGTTTACATCCATGTATGATAAAGCCTCCGGACGGATAAATGTGGACGGAATAATTGCCATTGATACCGATGTTTTGGTTAATACAATTAAAATACTTGATAACAGTGTCACGGTTGACGGATTGACGTTTACTACCAATAATGATCCGAGATGTGACTGTGCTAACGTTATTTATGAACTCGAGGATTCAATTTCCAGGCCGGTTAATTACATTAAAACCGATCGAAAAGGACTTTTGGGTGATTTATTAAATGTCATTATGCACAAGGCTCTTTCTTCATCACCTAAGATTTACTGGGGGCCGTTATTCCAGTCTGTTTTGACTGATACCAACCAAAAACATATTTTATTTGACCTTTTTGATACGAACGCGCAATCCGGAATCGAAGCTCTAAATGCTGCCGGACAGATCCATTCCTTTGACGGTGACTATCTGCATATTAACGACAGTAATTTTGGCGGCGATAAAGCGAATTTGTTTACCACAGAAGCGGTTGAAAATGATTATAGCGTTGCCGGTGACGGAACGATTACCAAGACCGTTACCATTAACTACGTGAATAATCACGCTCCTTCAGATTGTAATTTAGCGGATGGCGGATTGTGTTTGAATTCGGATTTGCGTGATTGGGTGAGAATCTACGTGCCTCAAGGCAGTACGTTGGTAAGTAATAAAGGTTCACAGGTGAAGATGACTACCTATAATGAATTGGGGAAAACAGTATTGGATGGTTATATTGATATTCGTCCATTGAGTAAAGCCACCTACACTGTTTCTTATACCTTACCGTTTAAATTGCAGTCGGGTTCAAGTCTGCCGGTAATGATTCAGAAACAGCCCGGAACTTATGATAATCAATATACCATTAATTACAATAACCATGCGCTTGATCCGTTCCCGCTGTTGACCGATAAAACGCTAGACCTCAAATAACCTACACCAATTCTCAATATGAAGATTAGCACGGCTACAACAAGAAGAATTAATCACAAAAACTACATTTTCTCCACTTTCTCCACTTTGTTAATTTGACAACCGATAGGAATTGGTACTACGCTTTAGTTCCTATGGGTAACCA
>DATKGO010000002.1:0-11627 GCA_035510695.1 Patescibacteria group bacterium
TGAGGGGGCGATAACACTAATTGCATCTCCTTGAACTAATTTTGCTGGAAATATTTTCTGCATGTATTTAGTATAGCAGAAGTTAGAATCAAAACTTTATTTATAAATATATGTATTTTTCGAGGGTAAAAAGCGTGGCTGGCTCTGACCAACACGTTTAGAACCTATTCGTGGCTAAAAGATTACGAACCGATTGATCTCTCATATCGTTATCTTCAACAAATTATCTACTAATTATTAACTAAGGTGATGTGACTACAACAGTGTCTTTTAGGGTTAAAGGGTCGAATATGTAGCTAAGTCCTTTTAAAAAGAAAGATCATTTTACTTACCATTCAATCTGTTTGCAATTGTGACAGATTGATTTGTCATATCTCTAATTATATACATCAAAAAATTATTACCTGACGTACTTCCTTTACTTGTTTGAAGATTCGAAATAATAGTTTCACAAAAATACAATTACTCTAGATAATATATCTATCATATTGTCTAAATCAGTTTTAGAATATTTAGGATCTCCACAAAAATTTTGCCATTCAGTTAAGCTCAAATGATTTTGTTATTTTATCTATATCTGGAAAATATTTTTTATCATCCAAAATTCCATAAATTAAATAAATAGTATTGTCTCTTAAAACAAATATTCCTTTCATATAACCAAAATCTTTTGTATTATTTGTCTGTGCAAGGAAGTTGATACTGGGATAATTTTGAAAAATTGAATCGTTGCTTGATAAAAGTTTATAATTTGTGCCTAATTGATTATTTACTGATACAAGCATTCCATCAAATAATCTATGCAAGTCAGGTTTTGAATAATATTTTGTAATCGAAATCACAAATGTTTCTCTTGTATTTGGGTAACTATTGTATGTGACGGAATTTTGAATAAATGAAGCATTATTTACAGAATTTTCAATAGTAAAGTCTTTTGGAAACAGAGTTTTGAAATCCCAATCGGAAGAGTTTAAAGCTTTAAAAACTAGATTCTTGTTTTCAGGGTTGAGAATTTCAAATGAATTAGCGAATGTATCAAACTGAGAAAAATTTGTTGTTTTTGAACTCGAACTAATCCCATACGAATAATCTCCGACATTAAATATCCTGTATTTATAGTATGCGTTATTTCCTTTAAATATTAATGTCCTTGAATTATTGCCTTGAAACTCTTCATCCCTTGAGCTGATAAGAACTACTTTTCCAAGTTTCTGCTGAAGGCTGTCCGTCTGTAAATCTAAATTATATGAATCGTGTCGGAGTCGAAATTCAGAAGGGTATTCATAAATTTCAATTAAATAACTAACATTACTGCTCACACCACTATCATATATAATATCTCGATATTTTAAGTTTGAATTTGCGAGTGGAAATTCTACATTTGCAACTTCTTTAAGATTTCCATAGGGAGTTAATATCTTAAAATTTCCATCTTTTTCCGCTACATACTTCCAGGCACTAACTATATTTACTACCGAACTCCTATTAAAATAGTAGAAAACACTTCCAATAATAAAGACAACAAAAACTATTGATACTGCAAAAATAAAAAATCTTTTATTAACTCTTTCCTTAAAGCTTTTATTAGATTTTTTTAACTCATTACTACCACTTCCTAAGGAACGTGTAGTTAAATATGCAAGTATTATAAATCCAATAAAGAACCATCCAATCATCGATAATAATATTGCAATTATTCCAAAAAACAAATACATTTTATGAGTGAATAATTTTCTATTTTTTAGAATTAAAATGGTTGCGATTGTTGCGTATAGAGTATAAACTCCTAAACCTAATATGAGGTTACTTTTGCTGTAAATAAAAGCAATTAAAACTAATACTATAGATATAAAAACATGGAAGAAATAGAAAATAACAGCCTGTTTTTTAGTCTTTTCATAGCCGAAATTATATAAATTTCTCATATTATTTGTATCTATATATAGGTTTTTCTTCATCCTATACCTTAACCCATCAATTATCAAGTAGTAAATTGCTAGTTATTGTCTGTAGAGTTATCAACTGCATTTAGCTACGATTTCTCTAATATGGCAGCAACGCCCACTAGAAAGCAATTTGGGAAACGACTACGAGAGTTAAGGAAGAAAGTGGAACTCTCACAAGAGGAATTAGGGTTTAGAGCTGGCATACATCGCACCTACGTCGGAGCTATAGAAAGAGGTGAACAGAATATCTCCATAGACAATATTCACAAGCTGGCAAAAGCACTCAAAATCTCTCCTGATGAACTCTTCAAAAAATGATATAATATAAATATGGATGACCAAATTAAAAAGTTTAGAGATGCATTGGAAAAAGCAGGGTTAACAGATAAAAAATTGCTAAACAAAGTTGATGAGCTTATTAAAGCAATAGAAACAGGCGAATATAAGCCAAAAAATAAAGAAAAAGAGCTAAAGTGGCTGAGGTCACAAAGAATAAGCCTACTAAAAACAATTAAAGATAAAAACTCTTAAAATCCTCCATTCAGTTCTTACAGCAAGGAGTGGTCTTGCCAAAACTCGTTCAACTACTATAATAAGGGTAATTTTACTATTCTGTTTATGCCTATAGCGCTATCCATACTTACAAAACAACAACTTGGAAAAGACAGTAATAATCCTCTCACATGGGTAGATTTAGATAGTCGTGATCGTAAAATCATTATGTCTGTCACCTTCACGGACTCTGTCGAAAATGCCAGAAAGAGTTTAAAACTATCAATCGGCGGCTTTTATAAACGTTGGAAATATCTAAAACCGATTTACAATAATTTATTAAACGATCTTCCCACTCAAGCCGTAAATATCCTTAAGCTATCCTCCAGACAGGCAGCAGAAGCCCTCACAAGGAATCTGGAAGCATCTAATCCGTCCGACCAGATCAAAGCTGCTAATAGCATACTGGATCGAGTTACACCAGAACGAACCGCAATACAACAGGGTATAACGCGTACGTTAACTGTGTCTGAATTCATAGCCATGCCAGATGAGGAAATAAAAAAGATGAAAGATACTTAAAAAATTTTAAAATAGGCTAATATGCAATCGATTCCTGGTAAAAATTATAGATATATTCGCTGGAAACTACTAACAAAATCTTTAGCTTTGACAATTATAGTTGAACAATTGCGTAAGTTATGTGATATACCTTCTGCTGGAAAAAAACTCAAAGATAAATCATTGAATAGTAGATTCGCGGCAACCAGACGACTGGAAATAAAAATTGGAGAAAACAAGCTGAAAATAATTAATAATGTTGCAGACAGTTTGCTTATCGAGCGATCTCAATTTGAAAACTATATACTTTTTAATATTATTGACAACCCATTTATTCATGGACTACGACTAATTTTTAAAGATAAACCACTAGATGAACCAGGTGTTTACCTAAAAATAGATAGTTTTACCACTGAAGATGAGCTAGGTAAAGCATATAAGCACGTAAGGCGGTTTATAAAAGACACTATAGCACCGATAATTTATAACACGCAGATGAGAAAAAAATCGACTGGTCTAGATACAAACGAATCAATCTTTTACAATAAATCAGAAAGTAAAATTAAAGAATATTATCAAGGTAAAAAACTTGCTATACAGGAAACAGAAGAAACATATAAAAGCATCGTTCACTATGCGATGTACGATCTTGCCGGTGAAGAAACTTCTGAAAAACTTCCTCCAGATATGTGGGATAAAGAGGTTAAGAAAAAAAGAGAACAACTCCGAATGAAATATTATGCAATAACGGAACGCTATGGTCTACCTACTTTAACCGATCTCTCCAAACTGTTGCAACTTATTCTAAATAACTAACAACACCCATAAAATACCTTCTGTTACCCTAGTATTATCAATCGCTAGGATAGAAAAGGACACCAGGAATCGATCCCAGCTTTTACCTAGCGGTTGAGCTGGGATTTTTATTATGCAAAAAAGAATAGTCGAAATGATGCAAATTTTATTAAAAAGCGGAAAGCCATTTAATGACATGGTTGACTGGCATATTGCTGCCATTCAGGAGCGAAACAGTAAAAAACAAAAGCTATATTTTTTGATCTACGAAGGCAAACAAGGAGAATATGAGGAATTAATGAAGGAACTTTGGAAAGAATATGAACAATAATGCACCCCGACCAGTGAGAGAGCTAATAAAAGAAGAATTTGAGTTTACGCCAAAAAATGAGATTATTCAAAAAAATATCATAGTAGATAAAGAACTAGATGAGAATATAAAATCTCAATCGGAAACAGATAAACCGCAATTATTAACAAAGCCTCTTTCTTATCAGGAAGTAGAAAACAAAGTTGTTTCATTATTACCAAACGCACAAATAGGACTCAGGATTGTTCTGGCGATTGCCGTATCTTGTTATTTTCCGAATCCTCTTATGCTCTGGCTTCTTTTGGTTGGCGTTCCCTCATCGGGTAAAACGGATCTAGTCCGGCTGATAAAAGACGCCGAGACAACCTATTATTTAGATAATCTTACCCAGAACGCATTCATATCGGGTGAACGGGAAACAAAAAAAGAAAAGGTACACGACCTACTCCCTCTCTTAGATAAAAAATGCCTTATCATCAAAGACTGGACATCAATATTTTCTTTAGATGAGAAAATGACAAAAAAACTCCTCGGTGATCTGGTTGGGATTTATGATAAAGAGTTTACGAAGTTTAGTTCAAGACGCGGCAATATCAGTTATTATTCTGCATTTTCTCAGATCGGTTGTATTACTCCGGCAACACTTAATAGACATACTCAATATATGAACATGGTCGGGCCCCGTTTCCTCTGTTACAGCATGCCAGCATCTACCGAAGAAGATGCAAATAAAAGTTATGAGGCAATATTTGCAAACAATGACCGTTCCTTGATTGAGAAAGAGGCACGACTTTACGTTTCTTCGTATCTGAATCAGCTTATACAAAAATCGTTTACTATTAAATCGTTAAGTAAACCTGTACAAGTTTACTTACGAACCACTGCGGAACTGATGTCAAAATGTCGAGGTATTGTACTCCTACAGTCAGCGACATTCAAAAATGATGAAGATGAGGAGGTTAAATACTACGAGGTTTCAGATGTACAGATAGAAGAACCATGGCGGGCAATCCAACAAATAATTCTTCTTGCTCGATTTCTCGCATTTGTCGTTGGAAAGGACGAGGTTACTTCCCAAGAACTCTCAATTATTAAAGAGGTCGTTATTTCTTCTATGCCTGCTGATCGCTCACAAGCATTGCGAGTTGTAAAAGAACAAGGCGGAGTAATAACAGCGAAACAACTATCTGATTCGTCTGATCGGTCAACAAAAACCTCACGGCGGCTACTTGATGAACTCGTTGCGTTAAAAGTGCTAGAAAAAGTAAAGGGAAGTGGTGTAATTGCAAATGATTATTCAATCAGAAAAAAATTCAAAGATATACTTTTGCGCGACACTGCGGAATTTTTGTCCTCCTATATTAGCGGGACAGAAACTAGGGATGGTATGCCGAAAATTGAACATTCGCCTGCTACAAAAGATCAAATTAGCGAATTAACCGATGTACAAATTAACAGCAATTTAGAGGAGGCTAGGCAGAATGAAGCCATTATCTGAATCCGATCTCCGAGAATTCCAGTCAGCTATTGAAAAAGATTACGGAATTAAACTCGAAGGGAACGATCTCTACCAAGCAGCTTTTAACCTCTTAAAATTCTTTGAAGCCTTATTGGATTTTGACCGTAAAGATAAAAAAGAGGAAGAAGAGGTTCAAAAGTCGTCCTAGCGACTATCTTGTATATAGAAATAATGGTGTTCACAATGAAAACAATAATGGAAGATACAATAACAGTAAATAGAATATCGAGCCAGAGACAAGATGAAGGCTATTCTTTACCACAACAGGAAAAAATGAATCGTGAAAAGGCAGAGGGAGAGGGTCGGAGAATCGCCAAAACGTTTAATATAATCGAGTCTGCAAAAGCAAGCGAAAAGAGGGATGACTTCAACGAAATGGTGCAATATCTTAAAACCCATCGAAACATACAATACGTATATATCGAAAAGCCGGATCGGTTAACCCGTAACCTAAAAGACGCAACGTTAGCGTATGACTTGGTATATAATTTCGGTATCACCTTTATTTTTACCAGAGATAGCTTTATACTGAACAAAGATTCGAATTCTCATGCTAAATTTCAATTTGACATAAAAGCTGTGCTTGCAAAAAATTACATCGACAACTTATCGGATGAGGTTAAAAAAGGGCAACGAGGCATGCTTGAAGAGGGAAAGTGGCCAGGTGGTGCATCGCCAACCGGCTATAAAAAAGTTGATAAATTACTTGTGCTTGATGAACCACGGTCGAGTTTTATCATTAAAACTTTCGAACTCTATGCTTCCGGTGCTCATTCACTAAAATCTCTTAAAAGAGAACTGGATAAGCAAGGGTTTCGCTCCCAGAATGGCAAACCTCTTACAAGAAGCAATTACTACAATATCTTAACTAACCCCATTTACTACGGAACTATGCGTTGGAATGGACATTTATATGAGGGTAAGCACCAGCCGCTTATAAGCAAAATGCTTTTCGATAAGGTACAGGACATGCTGGCTCGTACAAAGAACGGTGAAATTATACCTGTATACGCAAAACACGATCTTACCTATAAAGGTTTACTGCAATGCGGTGAATGCAAATGCAAAATTACCGGAGAAGAAAAAACTAAAACTAACAAAGGGAATGGAAAAGTTCACCACTGGACGTACTATCGTTGTACGCATTTTAAACCATGCTCGCAACGAGGCTGTACACGAGAAGAAAAAATTGATGAGGAGATTGTGGCTCTATTGAAGACGCTATCGCTTGGTACCCACACGACCGAATGGTTAAAGGATAAACTGAAAGAAAGTCATCAGGAAGAAATTCTTTTTAGAGAACAACAGTTACAAAGTTTGAACACTAATCTTTCACAAGTACGAAACAGACTTGATAAGGTTTATGACGATAAATTGGATAATGTTATAGATGAAGAAACCTATCACCGGAAGCGAGAACAGTTCCTTGCAGAACGAAGTGATATTGAAACACAATTACAAAGACACATGATTGCGGATGATAAATATGTTGATTTTGGCTGCTTAGTGTTGGATGTAGCAAATCGAGCCTCGGAAATTTATCAGGTTCGAAACTCAGAGGAAAAACGGTACTTACTCAACTTTGTATTTTCGAACCTCCTTTTGAAGGATAAAATAGTTAAATTTAGGCTCAAAAGTATCTTCGATACAGTACTTAAGTATCAAGAAAACAAAAACGTGCTGTCGAGCCTGGATTCGAACCAGAATAAGCAACTCCAAAGGCTGCTGTCCTACCGTTAGACGACTCGACATTGTGAACATATTCCCTCTATCCATCCTGTTATTTTTCTATTCAAATCAGTACTTCTTCTTACTCTGATTCTTAATTGCCCTTTATAAGCTACTCCAATATTTCTTCTATTATTGATGAGTTTATGTTTCTTATAGTATATTCTACCAAATTCACTCACAGGAAATCCAGTTGAGCGAGCCCAATACTGAACTACATCCTTACTATCAACCTTACGATATTCATGGATATAAATATCAAATAAGATATCTTGTCTCGGAATTTCTAAACAACTCTCTAACCACTTTAAAAATAGTTTTATCATTAACGGATCAGAATTACTAAAACATACACCTTGATCAACATTATAGTCTTTTTGCTTCGTTCCTTCAGCCCAGTAAAGCATAATTCCCATCAGCCACAAATTTTTTGAATCAATATTAGTAATTTCAGACTTTGCCTGTTGCTTTATTCGATTAGTTTTTTCTATTCTTGCTTTTCTCCATGTTTCCCATCCTTTTTTAATAGCTGCTTGTCTTCTTTCTGTTAAAATATATCGTTGTTTTTTAGGAAGTTCGACATTGCGTAACCACAACGATAATGTTGATTTTGCCACAGGCACTTTTGTCAAAATCTCTGAATAAGATAATCCGTATTTTCTTAATATAACTGCTTTATTCTTTAATAACTTTTTCATGAACAGTGAGGTATTGATCTATTTTAATATAATTGAGTTCGATAAACAATAGGTCTCAAAAATGAAATAACTCTGCTATACTAAAATTAATAATCTTGATCGGAGGTGATTACTATAAATACAAATGACACAACTATAATGAAAGTCGTCACAACAGAAGAAATTGAAGGATATACAATCAAAGAGACACTTGGATAAGTATTTGGTCTTGTGGTAAGAAGTAGGGGACTCGGAGGCAATATCATGGCCATACTTCGTTCTATTGGCGGTGGAGAAATAAAAGAATATACCGAAATGTTGGAAGATGCGAGACGGCATGCCCTAGATCGCATGGTGAAAAATGCGACGGATATGGGAGCAAACGCGGTAGTACGCATGCAGTTTGACTCTTCGGAACTGGGGACGAGCATGAGTGAAATTGTCGCTTACGGAACAGCGGTTAAAATCCAAAAAAAGTAATGAAATATTTACGTATTATTCTTTTCATTTACGCTTGTTTGGTTATTTTAGGTGCATTTTTTCTCTTCCACCAGGCCAAAAGCGGCTTGTCTATATTTGCTGCAGGATATTTAGTGATAAATGCTTCAATTATTATTGTTGGTTTATTTTTTGAAAGAAAAAGCAGATATAAAACAAAAAACTAATACAAAAGAAGGTTGGCAGAAAACAGGTGAACGATTTACTGATCCAAGCACCGGCAAATTGATGGACGTGCACTATAATCCTAAAACCGGCGAACGAAATTATAAAGAAACATCTTCAAAAGAATAACTTACTAAAAATTATTATTTACTAAACAAGCCAATTAGTTTTGACTGAGCAATAATATGTCCTTCCATGGCTTTGGTTAAGGTCACTTTATCGACCACACCTTCAATCTCTAACATTTCATCCAACGCGTAAAGCTTAAAATGATAATGATGTGTGCCACTTGGGGGACAGGGACCGGTATAACCTGGTTTTCCGGTACCGTTTAAGCCTTCTTTGGCATTGTCAAAAGAAACACCTTGTCCAATACCTTTTTCTGTAGGAAGAATATTATAAAGAACCCAATGTACAAACGTGCCACCGGGTGCGTCAGGATCATCTACGATCAATGCCAAACTCTTCGCATTCTGTGGAACATCTTCAAACATCAGAGGAGGATTAATGTTATCTCCATGACAGGAAAAAACCGTAGGAATTACTTGATTATTAGTGAATGCGGAACTGACAATTTTCATATTGCTTAAATTATTATTTCTACTATAAATAAACAATGTAAGAAGTACAACAATACAGATTATGAAAAGTATAATGAACTTTTTCACAAATTGGAACCGCTTTTGATCCATTTCGCAAAACTCATGCTAACCTACCAAGCTTCAGACGAGGGAAGAAAAAATTAATCAAAAGAATAGGTTTTTACACTATCAACAATACTTTTTTTTACGTCTTCCCAGTTAAGAGGAATGTGTATTCTAGGCATAGGTTGTGTCTCTGCATCTTCAAAATATACTAGCGATTTCAAAATATGCGCATAATTATATTGCACATTTTTATATTTTTCATCTAACTTAGAAAACAATTCTTTAAGTGTTGTGTGTTGTAAAATGACATACAGATCAATAAAGTCTTTTTTACTACCCCGCATAGAAATAGTTATCAGTTTTGTACATGCGATATCAACAACAGATGACAAAGATATATTATTCCAAGGAATTAATTCCTCAAGTAGGTTATAAGGGTAGTGCAAAAACTGTAATTTTACACCTTCAATGTATAAATTGAGAGTTCCAGCTTCAATCTGAACATTCTCAAGTTTTCCCACATGCACTAGTTGTTCCTGTAAAACAAGCGGTTTAAAATCATTTTTTATAAAAAAATCCAAATCCTCTGATTCCCTATGTCCAAGCAGAAGAGAAAGAGCCGTTCCACCACTCAGATAAAAATCATGAAGCAATGATAAATCTTTAATCTTTTCAAGAATATCCTTCGTCGCAGAGGGGATGGTGTTGATATAAAACTGCATATCACTTTAGGATAAATAAATCTGCCAAAAATTACCTGACTTTTTACTCAATTTAACAGTTGATAGAAAAGTTAATATAGTTTGTTTATTTATTACTGAGAACAGCCATTTAAGAGCCTTATCGTCTCCATTTTCTAGGAGGGTTTGTATTATATATTTTTGGTTGTCGTTTATATTAATCTGGCTAAAATCATCTCCCCAGAAGTATTGCTTGAGAAAAGAAGGAATAGATTGCTTTTCCATACTCTAATTATATCGTATTTTTGCGAGGATTGCACACAACATTTAAGTTCGATTCCCGTCTCCTTCTTCGTCAATTGAGGTATGATTATATGAGAAGAATTATTCACTCTACTCGAAAAAAAGGTTTAATTGTTGAGAATCAATAAAAAACCAGCTTGTATTGAGCTGGAAACCCGGAGTAAGTCCGGCTAATCCTAGTCCTTGTTGAACACCCTCCATGCGGTAGGTTTTCAGATCGTCATTATAATAGAATATAACACTGTATATGTTAAGCTGAGCTTGAGTTTGATGCGAGTTCAATGTTAATAACTTTACGAAGCTAAGTTTTGCATTGGGAGCGGGGAATGCAAATTATTCCGAACTCTTTTTGACTGAAATACTGGCACATTTTACCCGTTTAATGAGGATTTATGTAGATTTATAAGACTACAAAATGCTTTTGGATATTGACAAAAAATATCAAAACACTATAATAATAATATGAATAAGACAATTTTACAAATCCCCATGACAACCCAATTGAAAAATAATGCAGAATCAATTGCATCTGAACAGGGTTTTTCTTCACTACAGGAAGTAGTAAGAGTATTCTTGACAAAGTTTGCTGCAAAAAAAGTCGAGATTACTTGGCAAGAACCCATTTATCTTTCTGAACATAATGAAAAGCGTTATATAGATATGTCAGAAGATTTTAAAAATAACAAAAATGTATATAGTGTTAATAGCGTTACTGACCTAGTTAAAGAACTCAATGAAAATAAAGTATCATAAAGATTTTGTTAAAAATTACAAAAAAAGAATAGCTCCACAACCGAAATTAGTAAAGTTATTTGAAAAGCAATTAGATAAATTTCTGTTAAACCCTCATGACTCCACACTACGTGATCATAAACTTTCTGGAAAAAAGAAAAGCTTTAGAGCTTTCTCTATAGCCGGAGACCTAAGAGTAGTGTATATGATTGTCGAAAATGAATTATGGCTATATGATATTGGATCCCACAATCAAGTTTATTAGAGTTCTATTCTCATCTTTACAAAAGAGATTTACGTACGTAAATCTCAATCGGTATGGAGAGTTCGATGTAGATAAATAATGTAAGACTAATTAGTGCATTTGGAGCGGGTAATCCAAATTACTCCGAAACGCTTTTTGATACATTTCAACAAACTGTTGCTGACCTATCACCAATTCTCAATATGAAGATTAGCACGGCTACAACAAGAAGAATTAATCACAAAAACTACATTTTCTCCACTTTCTCCACTTTGTTAATTTGACAACCGATAGGAATTGGTACTACGCTTTAGTTCCTATGGGTAACCA
>DATKGO010000003.1:0-30304 GCA_035510695.1 Patescibacteria group bacterium
TTTGTCAGAACATTAAGGCCAATCAGATCTGGCACAGTTTTAATTAACGGCAAGGAATATGAAGCGGAAGCAGAGATATCCACAGAAGTGAAATCAATCCTGCGTAAATTACGATCAGAACACTAGTTTGGGAAAGTCAGGTTTTAGTTACAAGATGTATCGTTCGTCCTGATAAAAAAATGCATTCCTTCGCTTATTCTTTTTTCTTTCTGCTTTTTGTGGTTTCTTTATCCTCTTCATCTTCAATTGAAAGACGTTTGAGGGTTCTGGTTAAATTATAGGTGACCAGAACTGCCAGAATTGTGACAATTAGAGCATAAATCAGTAGTGAAACGATACCCCAACCGGCTGGAAGCCATTTTTTGATATAAGTATTTACCAATTCCTGAATGACACTGTTCCAAGCAAGTGCAGCCACCAAGCCAAATCCGCTGGTAGCTAAGGTTACCAATTGTTTGAGCAGCGCAATTTGCAATTCACGTGCATTTTCTTTTAGTCTTTCTGTTGGAATTGTAGGCATAATAAAATTATAGCACATTGTTTTTCTTCGGGAATTGTGCAAGAATAAATTAAATGTACGAGCCTAAATATTCCATCACTAACATTATTCTCAAATACATTGGCATCATAGAAGGAAGCAAGCAAGTTATTGATAATGCGCCGCTTTTGCCTTATTACGAAAAAAAGTTCCAGCAGGAAGCCATGGTCAGAAGTGTTTATCACGGAACACATTTGGAAGGGAATGAGCTTAATAAAACGCAAGCGGAAAAAGTTTTGGAAGGTCAGGAAATTATTGCCAGAGAAAGAGATATTCAAGAAGTTATTAATTATCGTCGTGTCATGGATTTTATCGGCGAAGAGTTTGCCAAAACCCCAGAGCGTGAACAGCCGAAAGTGAATGAAAGTTTGATTAAAAAATTGCACGCCTTAACAGTTGAAAAAATATTATCTCCGGATCGCTGCGGTCAATTTCGAACTAGCCAAGTAGTGGTTAAAAATTCCCAGACTGGCCAGGTTTCTTTCCGTCCGCCCCAAGCCAGCGAAGTGGAGCCGGGTATTAAGGATTTGATTTCTTTTATTCAAAAAACCTCCTCCGATGATTTACATCCTGTTTTAAAATCAGGTATTGTGCACTATGAATTGGTGAGAATCCATCCATTTGTTGATGGTAACGGTCGGGTGGCTCGGGCATTGTCAACTCTCATTTTATTTCAAGAAGGTTATGACATCAGAAAATTTTTCTCTTTGGAAGAATATTTTGATCATGATGCAATTGCCTATTATGAGGCATTACAATCAGTCGGGAAGAGCGGAGAATTGACAAAGTGGTTAGAATACTTCTGTAAAGGCTTGGCAATTGAGCTTTCTAAAATTAAAGATAAAGTTGAAAAAATTTCGGTTGATAGTAAGTTAAAAGCAAAACTCGGTGGGCGACCTTTGCTTCTTACAGAAAGACAAATTAAGATTATTGAATATATTCAGGAGACAAATTATTTACAGAATAATGCCTTTGCTTCACTCTTCCCAATGGTCTCGGAGGATACGGTTTTGAATGATTTAAAGGTTTTGATTAAAGCCGGGTTAATTAAAAAGACAGGAAAAACAAAAGCAGCAAAATACGTGATGGAATAGAGGAGTGTTGTCATCTTGAACTTGTTTCGGGATCTTCTTTAAGAAAGATGCTGAAATAAAACTTGTCCTGAAATTTGTTCAGGATTCAGCATGACAAGTAAGGTTTATATGCAATTTAAAGAACTTACATCTTTTTTTGAGAAAATGGAACAGACAGCGTCGAGATTGACGTTGATTTCCATTTTGTCCGATCTTTTTAAAGCCAGCCACAAAGATGAAATTTGCCAAATTGTTTATTTGGCACAGGGGCGTGTCGCGCCGTTTTATGCGCCAATTGAAATCGGTATGGCGGATAAAAATGTAGCTGCTGCCATTGGCTTAGCCTATGGAGTAGAGCGGGAAAAAGTTTTGCAAATGTATGATAAATTAGGCGATATGGGAACAGTTGCTGCGCAGTTGAGCAAAGAGCAAAGAGCAAAGAGCAAAGAATTAACGGTTGACCATGTGTTTCAAACATTAACAGAGATTGCGCATACCGGAGGTGAGGGATCGGTAGACAAAAAACAAAAAACGTTGGTTGAATTATTGCAGCAATGTGATGAAATATCGGCAAAGCATTTAGTCAGAATTCCGCTGGGTAATAATCGTTTGGGTATTGGCGATCCGACGATTTTGGACGGCCTGGCGACTGCCAAACTTGGTGACAAACTCAACCGAAAATTATTGGAGAAAGCCTACAACGAAACATCGGATTTAGGTTTAATTGCCACAACGCTTTGGGAAGGCGGACTGGAAGCGGTACAAAAATTAAAAATTACAGTTGGCCGGCCAATCAGATCAGAGCTTTGTGAACGTTTACCAAACCCGGAAAAAGTTTTTGAAAAGATGGGCGAAAGTGTTCATGCGACTCCAAAATACGATGGTTTTCGCGTCCAAATTCATAAAAACGGCGATAAGGTGGAAATGTTTTCGCGCAACCTTGAAGACATGACGCATATGTTTCCCGATCTGATTGAAGGAGTGAAAAAACAAATTAAAGTTAAAAGCGTGATTTTAGACAGTGAAGCCATGGCTTATCAGCCGGAATCGGAAGAATTTTTGCCTTTCCAGGAAACTACCAAACGCAGACGCAAACATAATATTGAAGAAGTGGCAAAAAATTTACCCTTGAAAGCCTTTGTCTTCGATATTTTATATTATGATGGGAAATCTTTAATTGATATTCCTTTGGTCGAGCGGATGGAGTACATTAAAAAAACCATTTCAGGAGATGAAGTTTTGATCCCGGCACCAGCGAAAATTTTAACCAAACCGGAAGACTTGCAGTTGATGCTTGATGATTCCATTTCCAAAGGTTTGGAAGGTGTCGTGGTAAAAAAACTTGATTCTCCGTATCAAGCCGGCGGCAGAAATTTTAATTGGGTGAAATTGAAACGTCATTCCAGCGGAGAATTGCAGGATACGGTTGATTGCGTGATTTTGGGCTATATTTTTGGCCGGGGGAAGCGGACGGCTTTTGGTGCCGGAGCATTATTAGTGGGAGTCTATGATGAGAAAGCAGACGAGTTTGTTTCTGTTTCTAAAATCGGTACAGGATTGACAGATGAAGAATGGCAAAGCATTAAACAAAGAACAAAGAGCATAGAACAAAAAACAAAACCAGCCAGAATAAATTCAATTATTGTGCCAAGCGTTTGGGTAAGGCCGGAAATTGTCATTGAAGTTTTGGCGGATGAAATCACGCGCAGCCCGATTCATACAGCCGGAATGAACCAAGACCAAAGATCAACCCGCTTCGCCAAAGCTTCAGCGAGGCGAGAGATCAAAGATCAAAGATCTGAAGAAAAGGAAGCAGGGTATGCCCTGAGGTTTCCGCGCTTGGTAAATTTTCGAGATAGAGACAAAAAACCCGAAGATGCGACAAGCGTTAAAGAATTAATTGAAATGTATCAACAGCAGGGGAAGAAGTAAAATGAATATTTAAATATTAACAACTAAGTCTTCTAAATCTAAAATTGGTTCCTCAATAATTCCTTTAGCTTTTTGTGGGCTTGGAAGTGATTTAATTGTTGCTATATCTCCATACCAGGGATGTAAACCTGACGACCCTTCGTCTCCGGTAGAGCTTAAAAAATCAATTACAGCACTGTCAAGAGCCCTTTCCTTTACTGTTTTCAAGTCAAATTGTTGATGGGGAGTTCTCGATAGTCCAAGTCTATCTAGTAAAGAGAGATGCGATTTTTCAGTTTCTACGACACATGCCATTGTATATATAATATATCTTTTTGCTACAATATAATATATGGAAATAGTTGCGGATTTGCATCTTCACTCCAAATACTCCAGGGCGGTTAGTCCGCAGATGGTTCACTCAGTCATGGCAGCATATGCAACACAAAAGGGTTTGAATTTATTATCAGCGGCGGATTTTACACATCCGGTTTGGTTAAAAGAAATTAAGACGAACCTTGAGGAAGCGGGAGAAGGCGTTTATGCTTTGAAATCTCAAGATAAAAATTCCAAAACACCAAAATTTATTCTTTCTACGGAGATTGCTTCTATCTATAAACAAGGGGATAGAGTCCGCAGAATTCACAGTCTGATGTTTGCGCCAAATTTAGTAGTGGTTGATAAAATAAACGCCGAATTAATAAAACGAGGTTGTAATTTGGGTAGTGACGGTCGGCCGATCGTCGGTTTATCAGCCAGAAATTTATTGGAAATGATTTTATCGCTCGATGAAAAATGTTTTATTATTCCTTGTCATGTTTGGACGCCGCATTTCGGAGTTTATGGTTCCGCCAGCGGTTTCGATTCATTAGAAGAAGCGTTTGGTGATCTGAGCAAAAATATTTACGCCGTTGAAACCGGTCTATCCAGCGATCCGGACATGAATTGGCAAATCCCGGAATTAGAAAATCGATCAATTGTCTCTTTTTCCGATGCCCATAGTCCGGCGAAAATGGGAAGAGAAGCCACTGTCTTTGAGTTGGAAGAATTGAGTTATGAAGCGATCAGAGAGGCAATAATGCAGCCGATGCAAATGAGCATTGAGCAAATAGCAATGAGCAATGAAAAAAATCTATCCTCCAAACTCCATTCTCCAACCTCAAAAATTCTCTACACAATCGAATTCTACCCTGAAGAGGGGAAGTATCATTTTTCCGGACACCGCAACTGTAAAATTTCTTTTGGTCCGGAAGAGATTAGGCAAAAAGGTAATATTTGTCCCGTTTGCCATCGTAAATTGACTGAAGGAGTATTGGTTCGCGTGCAGCAACTAGCCCACAGCGACAATCTTGAGACAGCCGAGAAAAAGACGAATAACGCAGGCCTGCAATGGTATACAGATCCGACTCATAAACATCCGCCATTTGTAAAATTAGTCCCACTCCTGGAAATTATCGCCGAAAGCCTGAAATCAACAGTTAGCAGTGTTAAAGTTAAGGCTTTGTATGACAAGCTTTGTCCAGGCTTGGATTCTGAGTTGAATATTATTTTGAAAACACCTATTGCTGAAATTGAAAAAGCCGCGGGTCTCAGAGTAGCCGAAGGAGTAAAAAAAGTCAGAGGCGGGGATATCGTCGTTGTCCCGGGTTTTGATGGAGAATACGGTAAAGTGCATATTTGGGAAAGCGGAAAATCTTCGGGATCAGCCAATAGTGATAAACCCCCACAATTGCGTATTGACTTCTAGGCAGAAAACCGAGTAAATAGAAGAAGAGAGGGGGTGAAATGAAATGGCAGCACAAAATAAAGATGTTGTAACAACGCTTGAAGAGTTCTACGCGAAAGCTCCGGCCTTGCCCAAAAATGCAAAAGATCTATTGGTTCAGTTTCTTCCTTGGATAGCTTTAATTTTCGGTATTTTGGGAATAATCGGGGGTTTAGGAGTGGTCGGCGTATCGCCTTTAGCAGCGCTTGGCGGTTTCCATACAGCCATAAATGTTCTTATCGGTGGTATTTTGACGATTATCTCATCGGTTTTATTGCTTATGGCATATCCAGGTTTGAATAAGCATTTGCAAACCGGCTGGAAATATTCTTTTTGGAGTGAAGCTGTGAGTTTGGTTGGCTCACTCATCGCCGGAAGTATAGTTGGTGGCATCATCGGAGCCTTAATTGTTTATTATCTCTTGTTCCAAGTTAAATCATATTATAAGTGACATGTGACAATGAGCAAAAAACAGGTCACAAGTCTCAGGAACAAGCAATAGAATTTATCTATAAAAGGGTAGTGTCAAAGCTGCCCTTTTTCGTGATAGCAATTTTACAGAACTTGGGGTATTATTGTTTTGAATTGTTATGAAATTGCTTGTTGGTCTTGGTAATCCGGGTGACAAATACGAAGCTACCCGTCACAATTTAGGCTTCATGGTGGCCGAGCAGTTCCTCAAAGACTACGAGCCGGTGAGAAAAACAACTTGGAGTCGGGATGAAAAAATGAAAAGTGATATCGTTATGCTTGATTGGCAGCCTGAACATGGAGAAACAGAGCGGGTTATTTTAGCCAAGCCCCTAACTTATATGAATAACTCCGGTATGGCGGTTAATTTATTGTCGTTATATTACAAAATAAAACCGGAAGATATCTGGATTATTCATGACGAGCTGGATCTGCCTTTTGGTACCATGAAGATTCGTTCCGGTGGTGCGGCGGCCGGACATCACGGTGTAGAATCAATTATTAGTTCTTTGGGTACCGATAAATTTTGGCGATTCCGTTTAGGCATTGGCGTAACCAGGGATAAAGAAGAGGTGGCGCATCATATTATGAAAAATGTAGATGAATATGTATTGGGAAGTTTTTCCCAGGAGCAAGAGGGTAGGTTGCGCGAACTAATTAACCATGCTGCCAAGGCTTTACAGTTTACTCTGGAAAACGATACAAAGTCTGCTATGAACCGCTATAATACGAAGTAATGGATTCTGTTAAAGCAATATTAAAAGATTTTAATCCAACTATCGATAAATACGTTTCGCGGGAATTCCAAACTTTTGCTTTACATTTAGCCGAGAGTTTGGATGATTATAAGCACAAATCGCTTTATATGAAGCTGGCCAAGACGGTTAATCGCGCTATTTTGGAGAAAGCGCTCAGCTTCAGCATTGATAGCAACGCGAAAAACAAAGGTGCGCTTTTTATGTGGAAACTGGCGGAGTTAAAAAAGAGTCAGAAGAAATAGGGCTTGACAGCCTCGCTCTAGCTATGCTACTATCAAATCCACAGATCGTAGAAAACGTTTCGTATGATAAAATTCTTTAAATACCTTTCTTGCCAATCATAGCGGTATTTTTTTGACTTCATAAAACATTTTCTCCGGTTTGGATCTTTTCAAGTGTTGCAATGTCGGGCCTATAGCACAGCTGGTAGTGCGCTTCATTTGCAATGAAGAGGTCAGCGGTTCGAGTCCGCTTAGGTCCACCCCGCTCAGCGGGGTGAAGGTCAGCTAAGCTGACCCACCCTTTTGTTCTTTTGGACAAGCCCTCCAGTTTAGGGAGGGTTTATTCAAGAGAGTAGAAATTGCTCTTTTGAACAAGTCTCCTAGTTAGAGGAGACTTCTTCAAGGGAGTTGAAGTAGATAATTTAGTTTGGTCAATTGACCAAGACAAGCGCAGTTAAAGTTATGGAATTGGTTCGCCAATCGAAGCTTTAGCGAAGTTTGGCTCTTTGACAAGTGAAGAGAAAAATCCCGTAAAATTGTCGTTCGCCTTTTGGCGGATGTTAATTTAACGGGATCACATGAAAAAAAGTACAAAAACTTAATTTCATAATTTTAATCTACTCATAATGCCAATAATGGATGCCTTGGAGATATTGACCGAGGAAGGACGCATATAGCGGCGATACTCGTCGGGGAGGTGCTACAGACCTGTGATCCGGCGGTTTCCGAATGGAGCAATCCAGTCCCCTTTTAGGGGATTAGCCAATCATAAAAATATTACCGTAAGGTTTTATATAGTGTTTGGCGGGGTACGGCGTGAACTGAAACATCTAAGTAACGCCAGGAATATAAATCAATTGAGATTCCGTCAGTAGCGGCGAGCGAAAGCGGAACAGTCTAAACCACAATTGTGTGGTGTTGCAGGGCAGACGATATTCGATGTGTTTTTTATAGCAGAAGTGTCCGGAATGGCACTCCAAAGAACGTGAAAGACGTGTACGCGAAATAAAAGACACCGATAGTTTGTACCTAAGTACCATGGAGCACGATAAAACTCTGTGGGAATCCGGGACGGCCACGTTCCAAGACTAAATATCAATATCTACCGATAGTGAACTAGTACCGCGAGGGAAAGGTGAAAAGCACCCCGGAAGGGGGATGAAATAGAACTGAAATTATTGGCTGACAAGCAGCGAGAGTCGTAAGATGATCGCGTGCCTATTGAAGAATGAACCGGTGAGTTTTTGATTCCAGCGTTAGTTTAACCAAGATTTACTTGGGAAGACGAAGTGAAAGCGTGCCCTAATTGGGCGATTTAGTTGGAATCATTAGACCCGAAACTGGGTGAGCTAACCTTGAGCAGGGTGAACCCCGACTAACGTCGGGGGGAGGCCCGAACCCGTAAACGTAGCAATGTTTTGGGACGACTTGAGGTTAGGGGCAATATGCCAATCGAACCCAGAGATAGCTGGTTCTCCCCGAAATATATTAAGGTATAGCGCTTTAAAGTAGCAGCGTGGGGTAGAGCACTGAATGGTTTTCGGCTTCGCAAGAGGTCGGCGCCTATCAAACTCCGAATACGCGTTGTGTAACTAAAGTAGTCAGACTGGTCGGGCTAAGCCGATTGGTCGAAAGGGAAACAGCCCAGATTCCCATTTAAGGCCTCAAAATACATGCTAAGTTTCAAAGGAGGTCAAATTCCAGAGACACCCAGGAGGTTGGCTTAGAAGCAGCCATCCTTTAAAGATAGCGTAACAGCTCACTGGCGGATGGTGTTTGGCGCCGAAAATTTATCGAGGATTAAGCATGTTGCCGAAATTGGAGACTGTTTTGCATTTGCAAAACATTGGTAGGGGAGCGTTCTATTTGCAGTGAAGCCGTATTGTAAAGTATGGTGGAGCGGATAGAAGTGAGAATGCCGGTATGAGTAGCGATAGCACAGTGAGAAACTGTGCCACCGAAAGCCCAAGGTTTCCTCCGCAATGTAAGTCAGCGGAGGGTGAGTCGGCCCTAAGGGTGTTCCTCGTTTAATTGGGGAGTAACCTGATGGATAAGACGTTAATATTCGTCTACAGTGTGTATGTATTATAAGGGGGTAACGAAGTTGGAAAAATCAGGCCGAGTTTACTCGGTTTAAGCAGCAAAATAGTGGTAACTGGCAAATCCGTTACTGTGGTTAATTGAGCTGTGATGTAAAGTTCTTTTCGCAAGAGAGGGATGATCTGATACGTTTCAGTTTCCAGGAAAAGCCTCATTATGACACCGCAAGGTTGTCAAAACATATATATTACCGTACCGCATTACCGACACAGGTGGGCAGGTCGAGTAGACCAAGGTGATCGGGAGAAATACGTTCCAGGAACTCGGCACAAAAGCTAGGCGTAACCTATGGGAGATGCCTTGCCTCATAGTAATTTATGGGGCTACAACAAAAGTTTACTTAGCAACTGTTTATCTAAAACACAGGTCCCTGCAAAACTGAAAAGTAAGGTATAGGGGCTGACACCTGCCCAGTGCTGGTAAGTCAAATATCTCTGATGATTTCGCAAGGATGAGTCTAGGATATAAGCTCCAGTAAACGGCAGCAGTAACTATAACTGTAGATCATAGTGCAGTTAAAAAATTTGGCTATATGCTGGAATAACTCAGTATCTGACAGTACCAGAAATGGTAAAAATCTGTTCAGTGGAGTCAATCAGCAGGAAAGATCTTGAAGTATTTTTACTTCAAGAAATCCTCAGAGACTATACGCCAAATCCACATTTAGAGTGGAATAATATAGTCCGATCTTTATGGCGACATAAAGGATCTCTGCTTCTACAGCGGAGTGATAACGTAATGTCTATGGTAGCGAAGTTCCTCCGACAGGGGACCATATCAAGTAATTGATATGTGCAAATTTGGCTATATGCTGGAACATCTGGTGTATATATTGCTACTATGGTATAAATAAAATAAATTTATGCCCAGTGACAATGCAATATTGGTCAAGAAAGTTCTTGAGCCAGACAATCAGCAGGAAACATCTACATCTAGCGAGTTCTATTACACAGGTTTTTGCGTTGGTGAAATGTCTTGTTCGATCATTCGAGCAAATCATAAACATGGAGTTTATTTTACTCCAGATTTTACAATTTCTAACGCAAATTTAAATCTTCTTAAACATATTAATAAGCATATAGGCTTCAGCAATGGAGTCATAACTGCTATTAAAGGTGGCTATAATTTGTCGTTCAGAGGAAAACGAAAAGTAGAAATTATTTTACAGTTTTTCAAAGAACATCCAATAATAGTAGGAGATATAGCAAACCGAAAGCTTGAAATACTCTCAAAGTGTCTGCCAGCAATTGGTAGATATTCAAAAGTAGTATCTCGGCAAGAAGTAATAGAACAATATCGAGAAGAATTAAAGAAACTAAAACGTTATGGATCTACAAAAGAAATAGATACACTAAGGCATTTCGATGCTTCTAATGTTGGATATTTCTTAGCAGGTATTATTGACGCCGAAGGATCTTGTGGATTAAAAAAATCAGAAAATCGTCAGCAACCGTTTTTTGCAGTAGCTATGAAAGATCGAAAGATCATTTATCTACTACAGACTTTTCTAAAATGTGGGAATATCCATTTTCGAACAGATGATGGTTTATACCACTGGGAAACGAACAAACGAGCTGATGTGCTTCATTTAATCCAAATCTTCAGTGATATATATCCTTCAAAATTAATAAAAATGAAGGAGAGAATGCAAAATGTTAGGCGGTTCCTCAACGACTACACGCCAAGACCCCAATTAGTAATTGGGGATGTGATATAGTCTGAACTCTAATGCGAGTTAGAGAGTTGAGCAGAAATGCCTCAACCTAATCCGCCAGCTGGTGGATAGCAACAAAATTGTGTCGGGCAAGTTCCGACCCGCACGAAAGGTAGAATGACTGAGTAACTGTCTTGAACGTATACCCGGCGAAATTGAGATGGCTGTGAAGACGCGGCCTAGTTGTACATGGACAAAAAGACCCCGGGAGCTTTACTGTATCTTGGCATTTGTGAGCTTGTTTTAATTGTTTAGAATAGGAGGGAGATTCGTCGAAATATGAAATACCTCTCTTTGAAATGAGCAAGCATCACCCCGAGCCATATAAAAATCTGGCAGAGGAACAGTGTCTGGAGGGCAGTTTTACTGGGGAGGTAGACTCCTACATTGCAACGGAGTTGCACAATGGTTGGCTAACCTTGGATGGAAATCAAGGTGATAGCGTAAAGGCAAAAGCCAGCTTGACTGCGAGACCTACAAGTCGAGCAGGTGGGAAACCAGGTCTTAATGATCCTCCGATGCCTAGTGGTAGGCACGGAGCTTAACGGCTAAAAGCTACCCCGGGGATAACAGGCTGATCGCATCCAAGCGTCAATTTTGGCGCCCTTCAATAGTAATATTGATTGCACAGCAACTATATCGGTGAAGCCCTGATATAAGAGTATAATAGGGTAATACCGAGGGAAGATAATTTGTTGTGGAAACGATCTTAGCTAGAAAAGCATATAAACAAACTATAAGTATTAAGCAATTAATGCTGTTTGTTGGTTCTCTTTTAGGTGATGGATATCTTGATAGAACGACAAGAGGATATTCCTTACGTATTCACCACTGCATTAAGCAGTCAGAATACGTTGAGTATAAATATTCTTTTGTAAGTGATCTTGTGAATTCAAAACCGAAAAAGAGTAAAAATGCTTATTATTTTCGTACTGTCTCTCATCCATTTTTTATTACCTTACGAAAGGTATTCTATTGTAATCGAGTAAAGATTATTCCGAAAGATTTTCTTTTGGAGAATTTTGATGCGTTTGCTTTAGCAATTTGGATTATGGATGATGGGGCAAAAGACAAAAACCAATTACGTATTAATACGTAAGGTTTTAGTTTGGAAGAAAATAAATGGCTAAGTGAATTTTTACAAGCTAAATTTGGAATTTTAACATCAATTAATCTTGATAAAGGCAAATATCGTTTGAGAATAAGAGAAGCAAGTATGCAGCTTTTAAGATCATTGATTATGCCCTATATGATTCCAAGTATGCTTTATAAATTATCCCTGTAACGACTGATCGCTGAAGTGAAATTTTTTACTTCAGGGTGAGATAGATGGTCTTTGTTTCATTTGAAGCAAAATTTATGACCTTTATCACACGTTGCTACCTTGAAAGAGGTAATGATATAGTCTAATTCTATAAGTAATTATAGGTTAATTGCCACAGCGACGATGCGGTTTGGCACCTCGATGTCGGCTCATCGCATCCTGGGGGTGGAGAAGCTCCCAATGGTCCGGCTGTTCGCCGGTTAAAGCGGTACGCGAGCTGGGTTCAGAACGTCGTAAGACAGTAAGTAATTGACCGTTGCTGTCTTCCTTCAAGCGTTTTGTAACTCTTAAGAGAAAATTGAAGGACTCATCAAGAGATGGGTATAAATCTAGCTATATGCTGGAAACTCCGAGTATCCTTGGCTATTTGACTACAGATTATCGTAGAGATATGATAACTCTATGTTGAGTGATAATGTTCAAGGTGCGGACAATCAGCAGGCAACTAGTAAAGAAATTTCAGATGAATATTTATCAGGATTTACTGATGGAGAAGGATGTTTTTATGTGGGATTTAGTAAAAGGTTAGATTTGCCTTTAAAATGGCAAATTATAACGGAATTCCATGTAAGTCAAAATCCAGGAGGGAAAAATGTTCTAGAAGCTTTTAAAAATCGTCTTGGTTGTGGTTATTTAAAGCCCAATCATTCGAAGAGTTTGAAGGACAAGTCATGGGTTTTGATTGTGAAAGACAGGAAAGAACTTAAAGAAAAAGTTATTCCGTTTTTCTTGCAACATTCATTGCATACAAGTAAACGATACGATTTTGAAGTATTTGTAAAAGTACTTGCCTTTATTGAAAAGGGCGAACATCTTACAAAAGATGGATTTAAAGAAATCATTGAATTAGTTTTTAGCTCTGATAGAGTAACTAATAAAAAATATTCAAAAGAAATGCTTCTTTCTAGCGCCTCAGAGACTACATGTTAGAGTACGTTTATTAATAGTAAGCGTAGAAGATATAGTCCGAACTGTGTGGCGACATACAGAATGTATTAGAAATAATGCATCTTCCGTTAATTAACGGATGTAACATAATTGTCGGTCTCTATCCTGTACAACCGTGTGAGATTTGAAGAGGTTCGAGCCTAGTACGAGAGGACTGGCTTGAGGGAATCCCTGGTGTGCCTGTTGTTGGCCTTCGGCCAGCATCGCAGGATAGCTATATTCCCATCGGATAACCGCTGAAAGCATCTAAGTGGGAAGCCGTCTCTAAGATAAGATCTCATTGAACCTTTAAGGTTCTGAAGACTCCTCGGAGACTACGAGGTTGATAGGCGGGCAGTGGAAGTTCTGTAAAGAATTAAGCTTACCCGTACTAATAGTCGAAAAGTAGATTAAAATTTTCTCTTCACTTTCAAGTAGCTAAATTAATGTCTTTTGCAATTGAGCAGAGGATCCTGAAACAAGTTCAGGATGACATTTTTCTAACGAAAAAGTCACTTTTAGTAAGAATTTGTCGGTATCTGAAGCGAAATGGAACCACCTCTTCCCTTTCCGAACAGAGAAGTGAAACGTTTCAGCGTCTACGATACTGAGGTTCGCCTTGGGACAATAGATCGATGCCGATAATTTCTTGCTAAAAGAAAATATCCAACAAAACCGCCAGTAAGGGCGGTTTTTTGGTGGTTATAACAATTTAATAATTTAATAATTTAGCAATTTAACAATTTTGTTATTTAGCTTGCGAGCAATAGCAGATCGTGGTATACTACGGACATCTTTATAGAAGGGAATTTTCAATGAATGGCAACTACTACAGTAACAAGTAACAAGCAACAAACAACAATTTCTTCTGGCGCAACTTCAATGGCCGAACTCATGGCCAAACAAAAGCAAACAATTAGCGGACTTCATAAGGGAGAAAATATCAAGGGTTACATTACGAAGTTAACCTCTTCACAAGTCATGGTGAATATTGGCGGTAAATCCGAAGCAGTTGTTTTGGAAAAAGACCGCAACAATATGCGAACTATCATGGCCACGCTTAAAGTTGGCGATGAAGTAATGGTTGGTGTATTAAACCCGGAATCGGATTTGGGTATCCCGGTTGTTTCACTGCGCAGATTCTTGGATGATTTATCTTGGGGTGGAGTTGAGAAAGCGCAAAAGGATCAGACAACGATTGAAGTGACTGTTACGGAAATTACCAAGGGCGGAGCAGTCGTAAAGACTAAATCCGGTTTGGTTGGATTTTTGCCTCAATCACATATCCAATTTAGCCAAAATCAGCAATTGAGTATTAACAACAAATTACAGCTTAATGTTATAGAATTGAACAGAAAAGATAATCGAATTATTTTCTCGCAAAAATCAACAATTTCGGACGATCAATTTGCGAAAATAAGCAAAGAATTTGCCAAAGACACGAAAGTTAATGTGCAAATTGTGAATATAACGAATTTTGGTATTTTTGTAACTTTACCGGTTGAAGATATTGCGGGAATTACGCAAGTTGATGGTTTAATTCACATTTCCGAAGTCGGTTGGGAGAAGACAAATGATTTAAATGCGCTTTATTCTCTGGGACAAATGATTGACGCGGTGGTTATAGGCAGTGATAATGAAGCAAGACGCTTAGATCTATCGATTAAAAAATTGACTGCGGATCCGTTTGCGGCAATTGCGCAGAATTTCCCGGTAGATAAAAAAGTTTCCGGAACAATTAAGGAGCTGGTTGACGGAAACATCCATGTAGATTTAGGCGATTCTATTGAAGGAATTATTCGTAAAGAGAAAGTTCCGCCGACTGCAAAATATAATGTAGGGGACAAAATAAACGCGGTGGTCGCGGAAGTTGATAGTCGCAGACGAAGAATTACATTGTTACCAGTGCTTCTTGAAAAACCGTTAGGTTATCGTTAATTTGTCGCTCGACATATAAAATTTTTTTATCTTCAAGCGTTTTGTTTCTCTTTTATTGTTGCCTTTTTTTAATTGACTAAATATTTTATTTTTGTATTTTTCTTGACGCGAGTGAAGACAAAAAATGTTTACATGTCGCAGCTCCAGGGTTTTTTATAACAATTCAATAATTTAACAATAGTTGGCGGTGATATAATACAAGTAATTATGGCGAAACAAACTACAGCTTTTGTCTGTCAGGAATGCGGATATGATACACCGCAATGGTTAGGGAAGTGTCCTGAATGCGGTAGCTGGAACAGTTTGAAGGAAATTAAGTTGGGAAATAGCAAATTATCTACAACGAATGGTTCGCTACCAAAAGAACATGTAAAAGCGCAAAAACTGTCAGAAATTGTATATCAAGAAACCTCGAGGATACAAACTAATTTCACAGAATTGGATACAGTTTTTGGGGGGGGAATTGTGTTGGGTTCGGTGATACTTTTGGCCGGTGATCCGGGTGTCGGGAAGTCTACATTGTTGTTGCAAGTAGCGTTGAGTTTGGCAAATGAACAAACTTCTCCCACGAAAGCTAAAAAAATATTATATATCTCAGGTGAGGAATCTGTTGACCAGATTAAAATGCGGGCGGAGCGTTTGCAAACGAAGGATGGAGATAAGAATAAAGAAAAAAGCGATCAGAATTTATTCCTTGTCTCTTTAACTGATTCGGACAGCGCAATTGAAGTAATTGAGCGGGAAAAGCCTGATTTGGTAATAGTTGATTCGATTCAAACCATGCAGTCGGCAAACGCTGCCGGTTTGTCCGGCGCGGTTGGACAAGTTCGCTATGCGGCTTTGGCATTAGTCAGAACAGCTAAAACTATGAATATTCCCGTTATTATTGTCGGTCATGTGACGAAGGAAGGAATGGTAGCCGGTCCTATGATTTTATCGCACATGGTTGATTGCGTTTTATTTTTGGAAGGAGAAAGGTATACGCCCACGCGAATTCTGCGTTCGTTTAAAAATCGTTTCGGACCGGTTGACGAAGTCGGAATTTTTCAGATGGAAGAGTCTGGTTTTAGCCAGGTGGATAATCCGGAACAAATGTTTTTAAATAAGACAGCCGAGAGCGTGCCGGGGAGTGTTCGAGTCGTCACTATGGAAGGGTCTCGGGCTTTTCTGGTTGAGCTGCAAGCACTGGTTGTTTATTCAAAGCTTGCAATGCCGCGTCGGGTCGTGTCAGGGGTCGATCAGCGGCGTGTAGAGCTTCTGTTGGCGGTTCTACAAAAGCATTGTCATTTGCCGGTTGAGACAATGGATGTGTTTATCAATGTGGCCGGAGGTATGAAGCTTTCCGATCCGGCAATTGATTTGGGTATTTGTCTGGCAGTTTATTCGAGCTTGAAAAACTTGACTTTTCCGCAAGTTGTGGGCATAGCTGAAGTTGGGCTGTTGGGTGAATTGCGGAATGTTACAGGTTTGGACAAACGCATCAGGGAAGCGGAGAAATTGGGATTTAAGAATATTATTACCAGAAAGACGAGTAAAAATATCGTCGAAGTGCTGGGAAAGTTCCAGGGGAAAAACGAGATTTAAGACATATGACATAAGATTTAAGATATAAGTAGTTTTTTAATTCTTATATCTTATATCTTAAACCTTAAACCTTAAATCTATCGTTACCCAGCTTGTAATCTTCTCTAAATTCATGTAGATTAATACTGTCTGCCCCGTTGTTTTTAATGGTATGGAAGTAGAAAATGAGAAAACATCACAGCAGCAGAATAGATTACCGCCAATTTTTACACCCCGAATCCTCGGGTTGTTGGCTGATGAAATAGCCAAACTTGTAGCCAGGCGCTTACCGGCTTCAACCACCAAAAAGAATCCCAAGAAAATTAATAAGAAGAAATTAAAACAATTGGAGCACGCTTTATTTTTAGACACTTCCGCTATCATTGACGGCCGGATTTCCGATGTGATTGAAATCGGTTTTTTCAGCGGCAATATTGTCGTGCTGGATAGTGTTTTACTTGAACTAAAACACATTGCCGATAGTCAGGATGCGGTGAGACGCGAGCGAGGCAGGCGAGGTTTGGTAGATTTGGAAAAAATTAAGAAAGTTAGAGACATCAAGCTGGTTGTTTTACAGGATGCTTTAGAGAAAATACCGGCAGGCATAGAAGTGGATGAGAAATTGATTAAAATCGCCAAAATTCATAAAGGGAAAATCATTACCTGTGATTATAATTTGGAGAAAAAAGCTACGATTGAAGGCGTGAAAGCGATCAATGTGAACGCGCTGGCTCAGCATTTGAAAGTTACGGCTGTGCCGGGCGAAGCGGTGCATATTAAAGTTTTGCATCATGGAAAAGAAAACGGTCAAGGTGTTGGTTATATGGACGACGGGACGATGCTGGTAGTGGAAGATGGAAGAGAAGATATAGGTAAAAGTATTGATGTAGTAGTTAATCGGGTAATTCAAACCGCAGCCGGGAGAATACTTTTTTCAAAAAAGATTTAAAAAATTATCTGCTCTAAAGAGGTAAGAATGCCTGCCCAACAATCTTACCTCATTAAAACAGACAAATTTAGGTTCCCAATCCGATGATGAAAAAGCTTGTGCTAACAAGATAAATCCCAATTTTTAGCTACGAGCTTTATTCTTGACAAAAAATTTCAGATGTGGCATAAACAAGAACAGGCATCTAGTTTTATTCCTGCCTGAAGGACTATTTGCCATTTATCCTAAGAGCATTGCTTATCGTACCAGAATTTATCATCGAGCGTAACGAAAGCGATGCTCTTTTTTTTGTCAAAAAATTAAAGTAATACCACAGGTACCGCTAAATTTCTTTTCACCAGTTGTTCAAACTGTTTTCTTCCCATTTCAATTGTTTTTTGCTGCTCCAGAGAGAGTAGAGATTGTTTGGTTTTTTTATTTAAGTGCAAGAGCGCAGTTAGAAGTTTCATATTGGAATTATTCTATCACTACTCGTCAATATATGTCAACCCTATAGAATAATATCAACAATAAAACGTATAACCTATAATATAAAACATAGAAAATAGATTGTCAGGACAAGATAATTTTTATTATAAAAAATATGTGGATAACTTGGGGAAACAAAGTTTGTAAAGTTATCAAGTTCATAAAGTCCATAAAGCAAAACTTTACTTTACAAACTTTATAATATTATGAACTTTATAAACTTATTTACCGTAGCCGTAGACTTTCTCAGAGGTTGATTTAAGGCTGTGTTTTTTTCTTCTCAACAGTGGCAAGGCGAGTGCAATCAAGGTTATTATGCCTAAGGCAAACCCGGCATATTCCAGATATTGCGGCCAGAAGATGACAACGATAGAGCTCTTATCGCTTTGCGGGACTCCGCTCCATCCATTAGCCCAGTTATCAACCAGTACGTGGTTGGTTAATTGTGTCCCGAAAAACATAGGGAACAATTGAACAATTGGATTTGAGATTTGAGATTTTACATTGGGAATTTCGTAGGCAAGCCAGCCGGGATCATAGCTTTCATAATAAATATATAAATTGCCCGGCTTATCAATTTTAACCGGATTTACTAATTTAATATTCGTCAGCAGCGTGAAGGGGATAGGATACACAGCCACACGTTTTAAGTCATTACTGCTGCTAAAAGGACCAATGGAAACATTGTCAAAATTAAGACTGTAGCCAAGACCATAATATTTCATAGGAGGAATAATTTCATAGTTGGTCGTTAAACTCGTTTGAATGGTTAACTCATTAGTTACATCAGTTTTGTGCGAGTCATCATTAATCACGGCAAATTGAAAAGGCTTGCCCGTAACATGTCTGTTTTCTATTTGTACGAGGTAGCCGTAACGTTGCCATAAATTGTTAAGAACTATCGTATAACAATTTTCAGTATCGGTTGAAGAAAAACGAAGTATATTGTTGCCGATAACATTTTGCTGTAAACGTTCGGAAGGAGTGGTGGTCATTTTACAATCAGAAGGTTTATGGTTAAGAAAATAATGATCCAGATCACTATCGTATGAATTAGCTTGACTGGATTTGGGGATTTCAACCGAGAGAGACTTTTGCGAATTAATAATAGTGGGAATTACCGGATCAATTCCCAAATTTAGAAGCAGGGGATTAAGATTATAATTACTGACTGACGAAGGCAGAGAGGTGGTAATGATGAAATTATTGCCTGCATCTTGAATGTTGTATGGTAGTTCAGTGGTACTGCGGTTGGTAAAAAGCGCTCTAAAGGGATAATATTGATCAAAAGGCAGACTTGGGTCGGTATAATATGCCCCGTTGTCATTATAAGCCTTGTCTAAGCTGCCATATTGATAAGTCGGGCCGATATTGGGTACTTGAGACAGCGGAAGAAGGATTTTTTGCGGACTGGCTTGCTTTACCTTATAGATTAGAATTGGCTTGACGTCTTTTTGTTTGGAAGTAATAGTTTTTACCAGTGTATATTTGGATGAATGGTTTAAATAATTGATTAAATCAGCATTATAAAAAACATAGCTTGGATTGGGATAAGGAACTATGTTTTTATCAAATACCAGCCAAGTGACATTATATTTGGCTATAACTTTATCGACCAGCGGGAAGTTTTCAGAGTAGACGGCATAAGAAAGTTCCCAATAATAGTTTTCGTTTTGTGCTCCCCAAACATCAAAAGCCCGGTCGAGTATCGGCTGTTCAATTCCATACCAGAGGAAACCTGAACCGCTGTAGCCCCATTTGTATATGCTCCAGCCCCAATTCCAGCCCTGGGGTAGATTAGCAATACGGTCAGTTTTATTTTGTTTGTTAAAAAAGCTAAAAAGCGAGAAATAAGAATCGGGAATTTGTATTTTGGTGCGGGAGTAGAGCAGATTGCCGGTGAAGACCGGGAAGCAGAGATAAATTAATAAAACAAAAAGAATAATTGGTAAAACTTTATTCAGAGAGCGAAGTTTTTGCAAATGTTTTTCTATTAAATTGAGGATAAAATAGATGCCGATTCCCAGGCTTAATGCGTAGAAAAAGGCTACGCTAATGGAGAATTTGGTGGCCGCGACGCGGAAGGCTTGTTTAAAGACAGGTAAAGTTTGCAAAAGGTCGGAAACCCATTTAAGAACCGGTGTATTGGTAGCCAACAGAGTAAAGCTGATGAGGAAACAAATACCGATTGCCGGGTAATAATAAGGCTGTTTTTTCTTAAAGCCAAAGAAGAGGCCAGCCAGCATGACGGCAAAGAAAAGGTAGGCAATGACGCGAACTAAAGGAAGATTTAAGTGCTGATCCCAGGCAGAAAAAATGGTAAAAACATTGCCATTTTCATCAGCATCAATAGATTCGATGATAAAACTTCTTTGCAAAATAACGTCACTTAAGTCGCCGTATTTTTTATTTTTCAAGATAAAATCATCAGTTGAAGAAAGATTATTATAAGAATTAAGATAGCTGCCGGTTCTGGTAAAAGTATAAAAGCTTACAGGCACAAACCAATAAGCATTAAGAGCCAGAGTTAAGAAAAGAATAAGTAGAGCCTTTTTTATATTCCCAGAATTAAAATTTTGAATTATAAAGGCAAGTAAAAATATAGTCAGCAATATACAATACACGACGAAAAGCGGGGGAATAAAGCCTTGAACGCTGGCTAAAAGCGAAACCAGGATGAACCAGAAAAGAGTTTTTCGTCTTGGCGTTTCCAAATAATTAATCAGTGTCAAAAAAAGCCAGGGAAGAGCGGCAAAATGGACTATAAAAGCCTCAAGCTGGATGTAAAAAGTCTGAACCGTGCCGAAATTTAGTAAATAATATAATGCGGCCAAAAGTGAGGCAATATTAATGAAATTTTCTTGATTTACATGAGTGACATTATTGTCATTCCCGCGAAAGCGGGAATCTTCTTGGGAAGATCCCCAATCGGGTCGGGGATGACATGATGCATGCAGGATTTTTCTAAGCAGGAAGAAGACGCCGAGCGAGCCGGTGAAAAGCATGAGGAAGGTAAAAGTGGAACGCAGATACATGATAGGTAAAATAAAGGACAACAAATAAAGAAAAAGCGAATGCAGAAGAGTGGCCGCGTAGCCATGTCCGCCGATTGTTCCCAAACCCTGGTTAGACTGCCAGACAGCGGAAAGCGCTCTTTGGATATTCAAGGGGAAATTGAATTCTGGATGCAGGTTGTCCCAGCCTGTATACCAGCTGGAAAAAGGGAAATTTCTAACAAACACGACTATAAAAGCCAGCAAAAGGATACTTAAATGGACTGTGTAAGTGATGTTTTTAAGCTGTAAAAAGGCGAGCCAGCTGCGTGCCTTTGTGAGGCTGCGCCGGAATTGAATTTGTGGCATACAATTGATTATAGCAATTGTTCAGCAACTTTGGTTTGCTTCTTGCTTCGGCAATAGAGATAGCTACCCGGGTCAATTTTTGACGAAAGACAGGATTTTGCAGTTGGATCAATTTTTCAGCCAATGAGTCAGCTGTATAGGAAAAGATTAAGTCACTCGGCTGAATATGATTTATTTTACAAGCGGAAATAATATCTTTATCCAAGACTAATTCTTGCATTCTTTCGCTTAAAATAAAGGGTTTATGATGGGCAAGCGTTAAGGTTAAGCTGCCGGAGCCGCCGATCAGTCCGCGATAGGTAAAAGCCACAGCATCGGCTGCACTGAAATAAGTAGCAATATCTTTTTCGGCCACGAAACCGGTGATTTGAATGTTTGGATCATCTTTAATTTCCCGCAAAAGAGATTTGTAATATTTTTTGTAATAAGCTTTGTCTTTCAGAGAATAGGCTTCGCCGCCGGCTAAAATGAGATGAAGTTTTTGGAATTGTTTTTGTTTACGTAACTGTTTAACGGTTTTGATTAACCAATCCGCGCCTTTATAATAGGTGAGAAAGCCGAAATAGAGCAGCACGAAATCGTCAGGGTTAATTCCATTATCATTCTGGACTTGATCCAGAATCCAGTCTTTGTTTTTCTGGATTCCAGCTTTCCCTCCTTCGCGTAAGGCTTCGGAAGGGCGAGGCGCTGGAATGACATGAGAAAATTTAGTTAGAAACTTTTTATTAATTATTTCTCTAGCTTTTTGTTTATTCATACTCTTTGCCGGTTCTACCCAGAAAGGATGTAGTAATATTTTGTCTTCTTTCACGAAAAGTTTTAAGCGTTTGGCCATCACTTCATCCATAACCACGAATTTATCAACCATTAATCCTAAAATGCGGTAGTAATAGTGAAGTCCGAGATTGATGGTTTTTAATTTAAGTGAATTCTTTTTCAACCCCAAATGTGGAGCAATAGAATTTAGTTCCAGTACTACATTGTGAGAAAAATAGGTAATGTGTTTGCCGGTTAGTTTAATTAATAGGAAAAAGGGAATAGTCAAAATAAAATTTTTCATCCCGCCGTTGGTGCAAAATTCGGAATGGACATGAATATTTGTAACTTTATTAAATTTAAACATCCATTTGAGAATTCTGGGGAAGAGAAAGGGATGTTTCTGGTCAAAGACGCGAAGAACTAAAATTTTGTTCTTTTCATGCAGTTTAGGTCTGTTATCATTGGCTTTCTCGGCCAGCACAATAAACCGATTTCCGAACTGTTTACTCAAAGGTTCAATGAGTTTTTTCGTATACCAAGCAATGCCGTAATTTTTCTCACCTTTTTTATTTATTTCCGGATAATCGGAAATAATCATAAAGGTTTCAGGGCTATTAAATTGTTTTATTAGATTTTTCATAGATTTAATATGTCATTCCGAACTTGTTTCGGAATCTTACTTTTGAAAAGGAAGATCCTGAAATGAATTCAGGATGACGTACTTTATGTACTGTCAAATTTGTATAAACCGAGTTGAGGGCGCCGCTGTTAAAGGCGGCGCCCTCCCGGAAAGGTTAGCGATGCTATCGCGATGCAGCTTGCGTGTAATTGCTGCAATTCGCGACGTTTGCGTCGCCTCCTTTCGGTCGTTGTTCAGATCCAGATTGTGGCCGCACACGGGCGGGTCAGGCGGCAGCCATCGGGCTGCCTTGGCAGGCATCCGGTTCGAAATCTGTGCCTGTCTGTCCCGCTTTGAGAAACCTCACTGCGGCTCCTGCTGCTTGCAGGGTATACCCAGCGGGTGGGGTATAGTCGTTCAAAAACGTAATTTCAGCCCCTACAGCTTGGGGCGACCAACTGGTCAAAGGGCCAGTGGCCGACGTCCAGGCTACGACCTTGCCGAGAGACGTGAAGTAACTCTTGCTTGGGCACCCAGCGGGTGTCTTAGCCGGTGCGTTACTTGTGGCAGGCGCGGTCGCCGAGCCGATTTTGTAGCCACCCAGCTTGAGAGCTGGGCAAGCAGACGGTTCGTAGGCAGACTGAACCATCGTGTTGCTACCATTTAGCGTCCAGCCAAGTTTCCGCAGCTTGTTGAACTGTACGCTGGTGCCATTGAGCACCGCCCCGATGTACTTGCCGCCAGCGCCAAGCAGTACGCCGTTTTTGGCAACGTCTGCTATGTTTACGCTGCGGACGATTCCACGTGTGTAGACTCGATCCAGCTGTTGCAATGTTAAACATGCAGCGGCAGTCGGGGCAGACGTGGCCTGTGACGCGGTTGTCGTGTCAAGGTTGACACTTGCCGGCGCGATGCCGGTGATGGTCATCCGTGAGACGCCGGTGATGTTTCCGAACTTCGAGTTGTCGACGGGCGGAAGCCCATGCCGCTGGAATGCGGTATCGGACGCGTCAAGTTGGAATGTAATTTCTGACGCGCCGGTAAACTCGGCGTTGGAATAGATGGTTGACCCGTTGCCGCCGTATGCGGTGAGCATGGGCAGACCAGGAATCCCGTAAATGTCCTGTTGCTTGTCCGTGGTAAACGCGGCTTGGTGCGGGCTCCAAAGAGCGCGCACTTTACCGTAGATGTTCACCACGAAGCCTTCCACAAGCGCCTCGTTGCAGTGGTCGCGCAGTATCGGCCCGTGGCCGGTAATGTTGGCTATACCCAACGAGGTTGAAGTGTCCAGCTTGAAGCCGTCCGCGAGTAGAACTTTGCGCATATTCTTTGGATTATTCGCGTAAACGCGAGTCAGCCAAGTGAGATGCGCAGCCCGCTCGGGGGTGCAGCTTCGAGGGTTGAACGCCGCCGAGACCGAGGCAGCGGGTGCTGCGTGGATGGTCGTTTGGGCGGCCGGAATGGCTGCCATGGAGACCCCTGCGAGCAACACTGCTGCGATGATCTTGCGAGGGGAATGGATGTTCACGACTTCCTCCAAAAATCCAGGGTTTGTCTAACTAGACAGTTTTGCGACTACAAAAGAGTCGCTTAACTGAATGTCGGTTCCTGGATTCTTTCTCTGAAATACCGACCAACTCGGGATAATTTTTTACCACGAAATGGTCGGCATCCAGAAGAGGAATTGCCATTATTAAAAATTAAAATCTGAATCCAAACTGTCAAAGAACTTTGCTGTTAATTGCATCGCAAATGTGACACAATAACAACATTTCAACTGGATCCTGAAACAAGTTCAGGATGACAGAATAATCCGATCATAATGATCGGAGAAAGAGGTTCAAAAACTTAGAGTAATATGGGGATTCTGTAGTAAATGTAAACCTCTCTCTCTGACCGTTAGAATATTTTACTTATTTTTTTGTCGTAGCTTAAATCCTGCAAAAGCTGCTGGAATAAGTCCAAGCAGAGAGATTGGGTCTGCTCCGGTTGATGGAGTACTAGTAGTTCTCGGAGTCGGGAAAACAGTTACTCCGCCGCTGGTAGTCGAAGGAACACTGGTAGGAGCGGGAATTGTCGGTGTCGGCGTAGCTGACGTGCTGGTTGTCGTAGTTGATGTTGAAGTAGGAGTTGGTGTTACATTGGTTTGCGGGTTTTGCAGACAAAAACCGGCATTACTTTGTACCTGTGATTGATTATCCGCATAGGCAAAAGATTGATTTATTTCACAAGTTACGACGTTAGCCGGGATTGTATTGGAATCTTCAACGCGTGCGGTAATCGTGACACTATCGGAAACGCCGGCATTTATAGTGCCTTCGTTTACTATGACTGTTTTGGAACCGTCAAAACCGCCGTTGGATGTGCTGGCGAAATCAACGTATTGTGGCAAAACGTCTTTGATTACCAAATTAGTTAAATCCGCATTGCCGGTGTTAGTGACTACGATTTGGAAAGTGATTGTGCTCAATGGATTAAAGAGATAGTCATTTGAGGTTAGATTATTGACAAAGTTACCGTTTGAAGGATTTTGAACAGTTTTTTGTATGGTTAAGGCTCCTTGTGTACAGGTAGAGCTTGTGCCATATTGTCCATTAATGGTAGTCGTGCAGGTCGCAGTGGCCGCTAGCGCAGCTTTTGGAAGCAAAAAGACCGTAATTGTTAGGCCTAGAATAATTAAAAAGTATTTCATAAAAAAACGATATTGTCGAAAAACCACACTGTGCGTAGTTTGGGCAGTATCGCAAAAGTAAATACAAGTATACAGGATCTTATAGTGCTATGTCAAGCTGGTAAACAGCTTAGCGATTAACGCCTTGGAAATGCGCGTATGTCGATGTGGCAGAGCTGCGTGTTCTGGTGTCGGCCTTAGAAACACCGCTTATAACAAATGTACAGGTATTTGAGGCCGGTTGATTCAGGCAATCAAAGACTCCGGTTATATTCACGTCCGAGGCTTCGGCAATCGATCTGGTGGCGTTTAAATCGGGGAAATACTTAGTATATTTAAATGTAATCGTCCCAGGTAAAGGTTCTACTTGGGGTTTGTTGGCATCAGTGATTTGCGCTGTTTCGGAATCAGTCTCATCAAGTTTAAAAACCTTGTCGGTTCCGGGAATTTTTTGTATATGTTGACTAATGGGAGCAAGATCATTGTTCGGCTCAATTGTTGCGTTTTCTATTGTGACTGTTTTATCTATATATTTTGAAGCACTGCCTTTTCCCAGATCGGATTCTAAAGCTGCTAAATTTAGATCCGCGACAGGGCGTGTTTGAGGAAGTGTATTAATTGTTTTTAGTCCAATAGGAGAGATAGAATTATTTGTATTTGAAGAATGGTTTTCTACAGCCATAGTTCCTACACCAATTGCCGCAGCTGCAAGACCGAGGCTGCCTACGGTTTTAATAACCTTCATTCCAAGGTTGTGGTTTTTATTTGGTTCTTGACTTAAAGGCGACAGAAGCTCAGACATAATAGTGCTATTTTAGACCTATAGTTACAGTTTGTCAAGTCCAGGAGCAGATAGATTTAAGGCTGTTATTTTGATGGCTTCCAAAGGGAAGAGGCCGTATGCTGTCCATTATTTCGGATTAGTCTTTTACTACGAATTTTTTGGGCTTCAGAAGTGAAGTCGATAGGTTCAGGAAGGGTAGGGAAAGGAATCAGTTTCAAGCGAAAATATTTATAAAGAGGTATATTTACTTCTTTACCTTTAAAAAAAAGATTAACCCCGCCAAATTCGCCTAAGGGTGGTAATCCAAAATCTTTAATTGATGGTTTAAGTTGAATTATATCTTTATTCATAGGTTTAAGGAAGATATTATACACCATTGAAGTTATAAAGTTATAAATTGGAATTGGGATTGCCGGAGGCACAGAGGAAAACAAAAGATACGACAATGTCGCACTTGCCGCGTGAGCGGCGGGTTTTCATGTGCCATCCGGCGAATCTAGTTGTTGCGCGTGAATCCGAGCAGAAGGCGGTTTCCGCTCAGATTGAGTCGGTTTCAGGTCACCTAGCGCTAGTGTGCGAATTCTCTCGTTTGACCGAGGTCGACAAACGCTGCCATGTAGGCCTTGCATGGGCGAACAGCGTCTCCTATAAGGGAGACCAGATGCATGCGTTCGAGCCTTTTGAGCTCGTAGTCGACCTGGTCTACCGGGATATGGCGCGGGATGCGGTGTTTGATGGTTTCAATACTCACCTGACACGCGCCCTCGCGCTTGAAGATGTTGTTCAGCACCGGCACGACACTGTATTGGTGTACCTGCGGGGGTAGCCGGTCTTCCTTGAGAATGAACATGTTGACATGAACTTTCTGCTAAGACGTTAACCCACTTCTGCCTAACCGCCAGGCAAAAGGACATAACCGACAAATTTTTTTATCAGCTAAGCCCTTCCGCCTGGAAACGGTTATAAATTTGCAACAAATAGATTTTCAATGAACTTATATACAAAACTAAAGGAACAAACAGCAAAAAGTAGTTTGTCTTAAGAAATGTATATCTTGGAATTGTAGCACATGGATATAAAGATAGCAATTATTATAAGACGCAAAGAAAAACTGAAAATTTTGTTTAGGATTGTGGTATCATAAATTCAGCATGGAAGATAAGCATAAAGCCTCACTAATAGTCACCTTGGAAGTCAGGACGTCCCGTACCGGACTGGAAACGCCGGAATCAATGGTGCAGTTTTTGGCGAATTTGACCAATTTTCGCAAACGCTTGTTATATATCTTCAAAAAAGGAATTCCTATCAGTTTGGAGATTGGCGTTATTGACCAGACAATTCATTTTTTTATCTCCGCACCGGTTCAGTACCAAGCCTTTATTGAAAGTCAATTGGTCTCACAATATCCCAAATCCATGCTTTCCAGAGTAAAAGACTACGTGCCGGGAATTTTATCTAAATCCACAGTGCAATTGGGAATAGTCAGAACAGCACATAATTATCATTATCCGATTCGCGTATTCAGCGATTTTAAAGACGTAGATCCACTGTCATCGCTTTTGGGAGTTTTGGCCAAAGCACATCCGGGGGACGAAGTGAGTTTGCAGTATTTGTTATTGCCGATTGGCCAAGGCTGGCAGGGCTCGCTGCAGAGAATGGCGACGACCAAAGTGACATCTGCCGATGGTACCAGCGCTGCCAATCCGGCGGCCAAAGTTTTTCAGGAAAAAGCTACGAGCAGTGGTTTGGGCGTCGTAATCCGCGTGGCAGTGGCCGGTGCCACCAAAGAACGAACAGCCCAGCTTTTTTACGAAATCAGCAACAGCTTTTCCTCGTATAATAATCCCAGCGGTAACAGTTTGTCGCTGCGTAAATGCTGGCCATGGGAAGTAAGCCGAATGAAATGGGAGATGCTTAACCACCGGCGTAATCTATTTTCAACTTATCACATCTTTAATGTAGCGGAATTAGCCACGCTTTATCACTTCCCGGGTGAAAAATTAGCCACGATTCCCAATATTGCCTGGCATAAAGTGATTTTGTCACAAGCACCGGAAGATTTGCCGGTAGCCGAGGGAATGAGCGAGGAAGAAAAGAAGAATGTCAATTTTTTCGCCAAGACAGAATATAAAAACAAGCAAACGGTTTTTGGCATTAAACGCGAGGACAGACGAAGACATGTCTATGTAATCGGAAAATCCGGTACCGGTAAATCTACCTTGATTGCCAATATGGCCATTAATGATTTACGTAATGGGGAAGGATTTTGTATTATCGATCCGCATGGCGATTTATGCGAGAATATTTTAAATTATATCCCTTCATATCGCGTCAACGATATTATTTATCTGGATCCTTCCGATCAGGAGCGCTCATTTTCCATTAATCCTTTGGAAGTTACGGAACAAAATCAGAAGGAATTAGTAGCTTCGGGAATTGTGGCCATCTTCAAAAAGTTATATGGTGAATCTTGGGGGCCTCGACTTGAATATATTTTGCGTAACGTCATAGTTTCGATTATGGAAATGCCGGATGCAACTCTTTTGATGGTGCCGGAGATGTTGGGCAATGCGAGTTTTCGCGCGAAAGTGGTAGAACGTTTGACTGACCCGGTTTTAAAAAGTTACTGGGTGAATGAATTTGAAAAAATGACTGATAGGCTGCGCGCCGAATCAATTATGCCGATTCAGAATAAAGTCGGGCAATTCACCTCAAGTACCAGAATCCGCAATATCATCGGTCATGCAAAATCATCAATTGATATTGAGAAAGCCATGAATGAGGGAAAAGTTTTAATCTTGAATTTGTCCCAAGGTTATCTGGGAGAAGATAATGCCGCGCTTTTGGGCGCGATGATTATCACCAAAATTCAATTAGCCGCCATGAATCGCGTGAGTATTCCGGAGGAACAGCGACGGGATTTTTATCTTTACGTTGACGAGTTTCAGAATTTCGCCACCACTTCATTTATCAAAATCCTTTCCGAAGCGCGAAAATTCAGGCTGAGCTTGATCTTGGCCAATCAGTATATCGCGCAAGTTCCTGAGGATGTTCGGGCGGCTATTTTCGGCAATGCCGGAACGCTTATGTCATTTTTGGTCGGCGCGGCGGACGCAGGATATATGGCCAAGGAATTTTCCGAGCGTTTTAAGGAAGAAGATTTATTGGCTTTAGGAAATCATCAGGTGATTCTAAAATTATATATTAACGGTATTACGCAGTCGCCGTTTCATTGTTATACCTTGCCTTTGCCCAAGAGTCGGACGCAGAATAGGGAGAAAGTGATCAAGGGAAGTAAGGAGAGGTACACCAAGCCGGTTATTAAGTCATCTAAGTAACTTAGGTAACTTAAGTCACTTAATTATCTAACTAAAGGGTAGAAGAGGGTCTGCAACGGCAGTCTGAGATCGTAAACAAACCTCGCCTGGAACCACAATTTACAGTGTTGAAGCATTTCCGTGCGTAAAGATAATAAATAATCCTGTTCTTTAACGTGGGTTTGCAATTGCTGATCCAAATTAGTTAAGTTGCCGTATTTCAAGAGTTTGACGAGTAAATTGGTGTAAGTAAAATTTTTATTTGGAGTTGGGCGGAAGAAGAGGAGGTCGCTTGGAAGCATGTGCCGGTCAATGAGCACTGTCTCGCTCTCTAAAGCGAAACCTGTAAAAATCGTTTTATTAATTAAATGGGTTTCAGTTGGGAAATAGCTTTTCCCAATGCGCTTTTTTTGCTCATTTACATAAACACTTTGAGTGCCGATAGCCACAATTTTGGGCTGTTGTTCCAGATATTCCACTTGTTTACGGATTTTATCTTTAGTCCAAGTATCTTTCGGGTTCATAAAGGTAATAAAGCGGCCTTTTGCCAGTTTAATAGCTCGGTTTAAAGTAATTGCCGGGCCGTAGCGTTTGACGTTTCGCCTAATATGCAAGCGTTTATCCTTTTTTCTGTAGTTTTTTAGAATTTTATATGAGGAATCTTTGGAAAAATCATCAATGGCGATAATTTCCAGGTTGTCATAATTTTGAGAGAGGATGCTTTCCAAACAGTCCGGTAGAAAAGCTTCAGCGTTGAAAACAGGCAAAATGATGGAAACTAATTTACTATTCATTATTGTTTGTTAAAAAAATTAATTAACTAATGAAGGTCTGACAGGTTGAGCAGAAGTAATTAAGCAGTCATAATTTTTGTGACAAAAAAGATTCTATCAGGAGTTGGGGAGAGAGTCAAGCGCGGCCGCTTTCTGATCAGCAATTCCGCATATGGCGAATAAAAGGCGAAAAGGCAAATAAACACATGTTCTGCATAGTTGTTTTATCGTTATCCCATAGAAAAAAGTCGTTACTTCCTTACTCCGGCATGTTCCGTACCGGTATAGGTTTTTCGTGT
>DATKGO010000004.1:0-5238 GCA_035510695.1 Patescibacteria group bacterium
AGGGATAAAACCAAAACATTTTTCCCAACCCTAGCATCATTTTTACAAGAAGGGTTACAAAAGAAATATCCGCGTTACAAGAATATTCCCACCTTCGATACCTAAATCCCTACATCTTATTGGAAACTCGTGGACGGTTACGAGAACATCTCCTGTCATTCCCGCGCAGGCGGGAATCCAATTAGAAAAAGAAGAACTTGGATCCCCGATCAGGTCGGGGATGACAAGAAAGAATTGATGACAGACTTCCGGCGCTTTACATGGCTGCTTCAATCTGATAAAATAACAAGACTATTGTATGGTCACACCGGTTAAATTTCTGTTGGAGACGCGAGATGAAGTAGCAAAAGTTGTCTGGCCGACTCGGGATCAAGTCATCCGTTTAACCTTGGTAGTTATTACCATCAGTGTGATTGTAGGTCTCTATATCGGCGGATTGGATTATATAATGACCCAGGCGACAACGATGCTGATAAAATGAGATTTATAATTGTCATCAGGAATGACTTTTCTGTCATTCCCGCGAAAGCGGGAATCCAGAGAAAAAGAATGGATCCCCACCTGCAATGCCAGCTTGGCGGGCAGGCCTGGTTTGTGTCCAGGGATGACAAAGGATAAATCTATTAAAATTATGGCACAAGTAAATGAAACAAATATAACAGAAACAAAGACAGACAATGCAAAGCAGGGCAAGTGGTATATCGTCCATACCTATGCGGGTCACGAAAATAAAGTGGCTACGCAGCTGATGCAGCGTGTGGAAACCATGGGATTTCAAGACAGAATTTTTGAAGTCATTGTCCCCACCCGCGATACTATTAAGGTAAATCAAGGCGAAAAAAGAACGGTTAAAGAAAAAATCTTCCCGGGTTATGTTTTAATCCGCATGATTTTGAATGATGAAAGCTGGGTTTTGGTACGCAGCACCCAAGGCGTCACTGCTTTTATCGGTGCCGGTAACAAGCCTACTCCGATTTCCGAAAAAGAAGTTGAAGCAATTCAAAAATTCATCACTATGGAACAGCCATTATACAAGGCAGCTTTCACAGTAGGAGAAGCAATAAAAATTACCGATGGTCCGTTTACAGACTTTTTGGGTACGGTTGACAATATTGACGAAGCTCGAGGAAAACTCAAGGTTTTGGTCAGTATTTTCGGCCGAGAAACACCTGTGGAACTTGATTTTCTTCAGGTGAAAAAAATATAATTGAGAAAATCAAGCGAAAAATTGTCATCCCGAATTTATTTCGGGATCCCTGAAACAAGTTCAGCATGACAAATGTCTTGAAAATTCTTTTCCGGAGGAAAAGTTGTATGGCAAAGAAAATAAAAACATTAATTAAATTAAACATTCCGGCCGGAGCTGCTACTCCGGCTCCCCCTGTCGGTCCGGCGTTGGGTCAGCATGGTTTGCCGATTATGGAATTTGTCAAAGCTTTTAATGACAAAACAGCCAGTCAAAAAGGTGATCTTTTACCGGTAGTAATTACTGTTTATGAAGACCGAACATTTTCGTTTATTACCAAAAAACCGCCGGTTGCCGAAATGATTAAAAAAGCTATCGGTAAAGAAAAAGGCTCCGGAAAACCCAGCAAAGAGCAAGCCGGTATTCTCACCTGGGATCAAGCCAAAAAAATAGCTGCCGATAAGTTGGAAGATTTGAATTGCGATAATGTAGAGGCCGGAGCGAAGATAGTAGCCGGAACAGCCAGATCGATGGGAGTAGCTGTTGAGTAAACAGCATTACTGTCATCCCGAATTCATTTCGGGATCCCTGAAACAAGTTCAGTGCAAGCTTTTTTAGATGCTGAAACAAGTTCAGCATGACAAAAGTAAGGAAAGGCTTTATGGGAAAAATTAGAGTAAAAACACTCGGCGATGCCGAACAAGAAAAAAAACAAAAAGCAGAAGCTAAGAAACGAGCTGAGGCTAAACGTGTGGAAGAAAAAAAGAACGAAAACACTTTGTCATCCCGAGACCACGAAGTGGCGAAGCAATCCGGTCGTCATTCCGAATTTATTTCGGAATCTTCTCAGATCCTGAAACCCTTCGGCCTCGCTCAGGGCGGGCAAGTTCAGGATGACAACGAACTCGGAATGACAGAAAAAACTAAACCCGCCTCCGCCAAGGCTTCCAACTCCGCTAAAGCTTCGCTGGACAAGACGGACGGGCGAAGCAAGAAGTCTAAATTTGCCAAGAAACAAACTCGTTCAAGCGGCTATCAAAACGTAGCCCAAACTGTGGATCAGAAAAAAGTCTATTCGGCAAATGAAGCACTTGCTCTTCTTCCGAAATTAAAAAGAGCTAAATTCGACGAGACAGTGGAATTGCACATCACGACTATTGAACCCGGCGTCGCTGTCAGTACGGTTTTACCCAATGGAACCGGTAAAAAAGTCAAAGTGGCTATCGCTGATGAAGCTCTTATCGCCCAAATCGAAAAAGGACAAATTAATTTCGACATTTTAATTGCCGAACCGATGATGATGCCCAAGCTGGCGAAAGTCGCCAGAATTTTAGGTCCGAGAGGCTTGATGCCAAATCCGAAAAACGGCACTGTGACGAACAAACCGGCAGAAGCGGCGAAGAAATTTGAAGGCGGACAGGTAAATTATAAAACAGAAGCTAAATTCCCGATTATGCATATGAGCATTGGAAAAATTTCATTTGGCGAACAAAAATTAAATGAAAATTTGAAAGCCATAGCGCAAGCGATGCCGGAAGGAAAAGTAAAAAATGCTAATTTAAAATTAACCATGTCCCCGGCCATTAAAATCGACTACACGTCGATTTAATTTTAAATTTCTAATTTTTAATTTTTATTGAATGATTTAATATAATAATTTTTAAACATTTAATCATTTAAAATTGATTAGAAATTAAGAATTAAGAATTCCTTATCTTGAATATATAAGATAAGTATGCTATTATATAGCAGTCCAAAGACAGCAAGCATATAAATAAGACTTGCCGAGGATCCGAATAAGCTAATAATAATTTTTTAGGCTTATAACGACTCCTCAAGGGAGTCTTTTTTTTGTTAACAATTTAACAATATGAGTGATATCAAGATCAGTTCAAATAGACAGAAAAAAATGCAATTAGTTGACGAACTTTCGCTGAAAGTCGGCAAAGCTAAAGGCATGGTTTTTACAGACTATACCGGTTTAACGCATCAACAAATTGAAGGCTTGAAAAGAGCTGTTAAAAAACTCAACGCCGAATTCGTGGTGACCAAAAACACTCTTCTTAAGCGCTCTCTTGGTGAACTCATAAATCATAAATCATCAATCATAAATCCAGACAGCGAAGCTGTCTTTAACCAACCCACCGCGACCCTTTTCGCCTACGCCGATCTCGTCGAACCTCTGAAAGTCCTCGCTAAATCAATTAAAGACATCAATCTCCCTTTATATAAAGCCGGCTTATTGGACGGTCAAATGCTTTCAGCTCAGGAAGTTGAAAAGCTTTCAACTTTACCTGCCAAATCTGTTCTTCAAGCCCAACTTTTGGGAATAATGAAATCACCTATCCAAAATCTCCACCGAGCACTCAATTGGAATATGCAAAGCTTAGTCATGACGCTACACGCTATCGAATTGAAAAAGTCCTAATTTTAAATTTCTAATTTTTAATTTTTATTGAATGATTTAATATAATAATTTTTAAACATTTAATCATTTAAAATTGATTAGAAATTAAGAATTAATAATTAAGAATTTTCTTGAAAGGAGGTTATATGGCAAAATTATCAAAAACAGAATTAATGTCAGCAATTGAAGAAATGTCAGTTCTCGAACTTTCCGATTTAGTGAAAGCTTTAGAGGAAAAATTCGGCGTATCAGCAGCAGCTATGAGCGTTGCAGCAGCTCCGGCAAACGGTGCAGCAGCCGCTTCCGCTGAACCTGCAGAAGAACAAACCGTCTTCAACGTGGTCTTAGCCAGTACCGGTGCTAATAAAATCGCTGTTATTAAAGCGATTCGTGAATTAGTTCCGACTCTCGGTCTGAAAGAAGCTAAGGATTTAGCAGACACAGCTCCGAAAGAGGTTATGACACAAGTCAATAAAAAGACTGCTGAAGAAGCAAAAACTAAACTCACTACAGCAGGCGCAACTGTAGAGTTGAAGTAACCAATTGCCTCGTATCATTGTTGAGAATTTCTCCGATGTAGCGAGGTTTTTTGGTGGAAAACACACACTAATTTTTAATTTCTAATTTTTAATTTCCATTGAATTTTCATTGGATCATTGTTTCATTGAATATTGATTGAAAATTGTAAATTGGGATTTGAAAATTGAAAAAAGGCGGTGTACATTATTATACTTCTTATTTAAAGATTTAATTGCTGCAGCAATCTAAATATACTCACAGTCTTTTGTTGCTGCCTCGCTTTCGCCTCAATTTCGCATACTATATCTATAAAACAAAATTTTACGTTGAAAAATATTTTCTTGTGAAAAATCTGTACAAATTTTGTCTACGGAGGAAATTAATTTCTAATTCTTAATTTATAATTTCTAATCAAATTTTAATGTTTAAAGAATTAATCATTCTTGCATTCATTAAAAATTAATAATTTAAAATTAAAAATTCGTGTAGCTTCTCCACACGTTGTGCACAACTTTCCTTTCTCGGGAAATCCCGTGAAAATTCGGGAAATAAATCAGCAGTAATTAATTCCCGAAATCGCCTTTTTAGCAACCACGAATTAGCAGTCGCAAATAGATAACGACAAAATTAATCTATGATTTACCGTTATTGCTAAACTTTTACTTCATTTTTGCCTCTGTGTCATTCCCATATTTTTCATCGTAATCCCCATGCAAATAAGGATCCAATTCAAAAGAAAACGTGGATTCCCGATTAGATCGGGAATGACGAAAAATTTTTATTAAATGTTTCCTGACTTCCGGATTTAGTACATTATTTTTAGCAAAAAAATGCGAATTAGGCTCAACTTCTTTTAATAAATTAGTATTTGTTTTTGACAATATTATTCTCTCCGTAGCCTCAAATTAGTTGTTTTACCTATAGTCTCGGGAAGTCAGGACGAAAAATTTTTATTAAATGTTTCATTTTCATAGAATTATGACAAGCAGCAATTCCGCATATGGCGAAAATAATACGAACAGTGGTGAATGATTTGCAAAAGGAATAAAAAAGCTATAAGCTTTTATTCCTATGCTTCTTTCTGCCCTTGATCTTATCCAGCAGCTACGGATTGCCGTAAGCTCGT
>DATKGO010000005.1:0-5564 GCA_035510695.1 Patescibacteria group bacterium
ACAGCGGTTTTACCGGAAGCAGTTTTTGTGGTACGCGTCTTGAGCATATCCACATTTTAAGGTTAGTACTTGTTTTTGACAATGTCATTTTCTCCGCAGCCTCAAAATGGTCGTTTTCCCTATAGTCTCGGGAAGTCAGGACGTTTTTACCGCGAAGACGGCAGAATTGTTTTAAAACCTGCGAATATGAAGATGGATCCGATTTATCCGAATACCTGCAGAATTCAAGGTAAAGTCGTCGGCCTCGTTCGAAAGTTTATGTAGAATAGTACTTAGACCAATATTTTTTCCCCTATGAAAGAATTCGAAAAACAAGTTAAGAAATTAGAAGCATCGGCAGAGAAAAGAACACAACTCGGTTTAGCTTTAATGTCTTTTATGACCGACGAATTAGTTCATAATTCCCAAGTGCCAGTCAATTTTATTGACGCATCAGTGACTGTTATGCGAAATATTATGGGTGAAGGTGATAAAAGTTTTGAATTTGATGCTTGGTTAGATGTAGCACAGCGATTATATGGAGTTAGCTTCGATAATGCAGATGATGCACAATATGCTGTCATTTACGGAATGTTTGTCTCTCAAGTAAAACAAGCAGAAGCAGAACTCGATGAAGGTAAAAAGGATGAAATGCTTAAACAAGCAGGTAAATTGTGTACGCAACTATTTTCTCAACAATTAAGCTACCACAACGAGTATGAGCCAACTAGGTTAGAACTATTTAAAAGAAAATTACATATTTCTTCCCAACAAAGACCAAATAAAATACTTACTATAAAGGAGCAAGTTGAAGAAGCCGTTTTAAAACCTCAAGTTAGAAGTAGAATTACTCTTTTGGCACAAGCAAACAAACCATACTAAATTTGAATTGTTATTTCTTAATTATTTTCTTTATCAATCCCAATTTGTGGTTGAGGTACCAGAGGACTGCGATTACCAATAACACAATAACCACATATTCAAATTGTTTGAAATAGCCGCCAATAGATTGCCATTTGTTGCCCAAATAAACTCCAAGATAAGTTAGTAATGCTGCCCAAATGAGTGCTCCGGTAAAAGTATAAGTAATAAATTTCCATAATTTCATTTTAAAAACTCCTGCCGGGAGTGAGATGATAAACCGTCCGCCGGGAATTAATTTACCAAGCAAAACTGCCTTATCTCCGTATTTCTCAAACCATTTGGCAGCGTGACTATATTCTCGTTCACTAACCAAAATATATTTTCCGTGCTTTTTTATCAAATTTAAAATTACATTTTCTTCCAAAAAATAACCGATTCCATATTGAACTAAAGAACCGGTAGTATCGCCAATAGCGGCAATTATAACGACCAAAAAATAATTAAGCGTGCCGGAGTGAACCAAAAAACCGGAAAAAGGCAGAGTAACTTCTGCCGGAAAAGGAATAATTGATGTACCCAGAGCCATGAGGAAAAATACTCCGGCATAGCCAGTTGAACTAATAAAATGTATAATAAAGCCTGAAAGTGCCTCTAGCATATGGGAATATTGTACATTGTACCGACACCAATTGGCAACTTGCAGGATATAACGCTTAGAGCATTGGAGATTTTATCCAATGTTTCATTTATAGCCTGTGAAGATACACGAAAGACCGGGCAGCTTTTGAAGCTGTTGAAAGAGAAATCAGGATTACAAACGAAATCTGATTTGCAGCTTCAGTCATATTATGACCAAATTGAAGCTCAACGTACTCCGGCATTTATCAATGTTTTGAAAAATGATTTTGACATGGCTTTAGTTTCCGATGCGGGTACGCCATTGATTTCCGATCCGGGGTTTAAGTTGGTCAGAGCATGTGCGGAAGCGGGGATTACTGTCGTATCTTTGCCCGGAGCATCGTCCGTCAATGTAGCACTCACCGCTAGTGGTCTGCCAAGCGACAAATTTTTCTTTCTCGGCTATCCTCCACAAAAACCCGGACATAGAAAAGCATTTTTTCAAAAAATCAAAGAATCGGCAGAACTCATCAGTACGACATTTATTTTATTTGAAGCGCCGCATAAGTTACATAAAACGCTTGATGATATGGAAGAAATACTGGGAAATATTGAAATTGTTTTTTGTCGCGAGTTAACGAAAATGCATGAGGAAATTTGGAGAGGAAATATAGCTGCGGCAAAAGAGAGATTTAAAAAACATGCTCCAAAAGGTGAATTTGTTTTACTTTTTCATTTATAGATATTTACTCCAGTGTAAAATATATTTTTCAGGCAGGAAATATCGGGGTTTCGATAGGCGAGGCTACTATATTGCTCCTATGTTTTCTTCCCTTAATTTGGAATATTTCGTTTCCAAATTCTTCAGTAATTATATTAATGCAGGTTGAAAGTACAGTATTTGTTTCCTCATGATGGAATGGGTCAGGAAGACGTAAAGTAGTTGCCGGTGGCGTAGGCTGATCAATAATTTGAGCTCTATTGTGACTAAGAATGTCATTCCCAGGTTCATCTCCATCTCCAAAATGAATATCCCAATATTCACTTGGGTTACGTCCAACGTTTAAGATAAAGTCTTCAAGTTCTTGTAATCTACTAAAACGTTCAAATGAATTAGGATAGCGCATAAGTTCAGCATATACGTCACGAACATACACAGATGCGTTCTGAGAATCTATAGGATAAATTTGAACATCAAGTTTATGGACAGGGGAGTCCATATATTGTTCAAATAACGTTGATTGTTCAATATCTAATTCACGAGATGCCATAATTTATATTTAATACATTTCCATTATACTCTTATATTTGACCGAAGTAAATGTTATAGGCCTAATGTATGGGTAAAAGAATTAACTTTGTTTTTCTATTTGGGAGATGTGCTCACGCACGGAATCGATGACATCGGGTGAAACTGAAACGCTGGTAATTCCCCATTTAACCAACTTTTCCAAAAGGGCCGGATATAAACTCGGTGCTTGGCCGCAGATGGAAGCTCTGACATGATGCTTGTGACACGTCTCGACCACGTGTTTGAGCGCCCATTCAACCGCTTCATTTTGTTCATCAAATTCATGTGCTACCTCGCTATTGTCCCGATCCGTACCCAACATCAGCATGGTTAAGTCGTTAGAACCGATTGATACGCCGTCAATTCCGACATTAATAAATTCTTCCAGTAAAATTACATTACTAGGAATTTCGCACATCATGTAAAGATGAAAAGTTGGGGTTCTATATAATCCGGCAGCGTTAATGAGTTTTTTAACCTCAACTAATTCTTTGACATTGCGCACAAAAGGAATCATTAGCCAAAGATTTTTTAAACCCTTCTTGTTTCTCACAATTTTAATTGCTTCCAGTTCCATCTCGAAAACTTCAGGATCATGAATGTAACGAAATGCTCCACGATAGCCAAGCATGGGGTTCGGCTCAACCGGTTCAAAATCTTTACCTCCAACTAAACTTCTATATTCATTGGTTTTAAAATCAGTAGCACGGTAAATAACCGGTCGGGGATTAAAAGGTTTACAAAACATTTCTAATTGATCAGCTAATTTATTGATAAATTCTTTTTTCTTTCCGTCTCTGATCATTTTTTTCGGATGTACGCCAATTCCGGCGATCATAAATTCCGCTCGCAACAATCCGACTCCGTCAACATTGCGTTGGGCTGTTTTTTCCGCCAGTTCCGGTTCCGCCAAATTTACATAAACCTTTGTAGCTGTTTTTAATGTCTGGTCAAATTGATGAACCGGCGCGTTACCGGCTGCGATATATGCGCCTTCATAAACTTCTCCCAAACTGCCGTTTACGGTTACAACATTACCGTTTTTTAAAATTTCTGTTGCTTTATCAGCACCGACTACTGCTGGAGTGCCAAGTTCACGGGAGACAATCGCGGCGTGACTTGTCCTTCCGCCTTTTTCGGTTACAATGGCAATCGCCTTTTTCATGGCCGGAACGAAATCAGGATTGGTTTGCGGTGCAACCATCACATCTCCTGGGAGAATCTTATCAATTTCTTTGGGAGAATGAATGATTTTTACCGGGCCACTGGCAATACCGGGAGAGGCAGGTGAGCCGGTCAAAATTACTTTTTTGTGCGTATTTTCAGCAGCTTTATTTTCAGCAGCGTGCTTTTCGGTTTTAAAGGTCGTAATAGCGCGGGTCTGGACAATATAAATTTTATTATTATTTATCGCCCATTCTGAATCTTGTGGGAAATAATAATGATGCTCCAGTTTTTTTCCAAGTTCTGCCAGTTCTTTAATTTGTTTATCACTGATTTTTTGTTTACTTCCTTCTTCTTTAGTCAATTTAACTTCCTTATTTTCTTTACCGACTTTTTTCAAATATACAGACTGATGTACAATATTCTTTTTTGAAATGTGTAAATCGGATTTATTCACTTCATAATGATCCGGCGTAACTTGTCCTTGTACAATCATTTCGCCCAAGCCGAAAATTGCTTCAATTACTACCTTTGATTTATCATTGGTAACCGGATCAACCGTAAACATAATGCCTGATTTTTCAGACTCAATCATTTTTTGAACCACAATCGCTATACCGACTCTGAAATGATCGAATTTTTGTTCATGACGATAAAAAATAGCTCTAGGTTCAAAAAGCGAAGCCCAACCCTCTTTAATTTTACGAATTAAAGTTGCATCACCTTTAACGTTTAAATATGTTTCTTGTTGCCCGGCAAATGAAGCAGTGGGTAAATCTTCGGCAGTGGCGGATGAACGAACTGCAACTAAAGCCTCTCCAAACAAACCACTTAATTTGCTATATGAAGAAAGAATTTCTTTTATCAGTTTGTCATTCATGTCCGACTCAATAATTAATTTTTTAATATGTTGAGAAACTTGGTGCAAAGAATCGGGGTGATCAAAATTAGCAGTGGACAATAAATGTTTAATTTTAGTTGCTAAATTATTTTCGTGGATAAAATTAAAATAGGCTCTAGCGGAAACAATATAACCATTAGGAACTGGAAAACCTGCCTGCGTCATCTCTCCTAAATTGGCTCCTTTTCCACCAACCAACCCAACATCATCTTTACCAATTTCGGAAAACCAATATACTAAATCGGATTTTGCCATTACTAATTTATTATTGTATTAAATGTTTAGAAAAAGCAAGAGCTAAAATTATGATTTAGGGTTATCATGATAATGCATCCCAACAAGCGACAAAAAACCTATTGGAATTGAGGAAGCCGCTGCCAATACCTCAAAAAAACGTGTTGCATTTGCCGAAGTGGACTGATTTTTTATTACTTTAATATTGCTATCTTTTCCTGCTTCATGTGTCTGATCAGTTGGTTGATTTTGTTTAAGTTCATAAATACCGGCAGCTCCGGCTGCGATCGCGGCTATACTTGCCGTCTGTACCGCTTTTTTACCCCATTCGCCACTTGTTTTAAAAAAATCCAGTCTAGACATTGGGTTTCTCCTGACTTTCCCAAACTAGTGTTCTGATCGTAATTTACGCAGGATTGATTTCACTTCTGTGGATATCTCTGCTTCCGCTTCATATTCCTTGCCGTTAATTAAAACTGTGCCAGATCTGATTGGCCTTAATGTTCTGACAAA
>DATKGO010000006.1:0-10860 GCA_035510695.1 Patescibacteria group bacterium
TGGGCTATGGTTGGTGATCTCATCAGGCTGCTTTCTATCAGAAAGTGTCCAATTTTATTTTATATGTGATCCATTAATTGCATACCTAACTCTACTTTGTAACAAACCGTTCTCTCTTTGTCTCATATTGAGAATTGCTGAAGAAAGATCACTTGAAGTTAATTAGAATTTGAAGTCTCAAGAATATATTATCATCCAATTTAATAACTCAACCGATAAATCTTCCATCCTTCTCTGGTGTCAATTAATTCACGTTTAGAGTTCCGAGGATTTGGTCGACAGTTGATTTTTGTTGACTGGTGATCGACGAATTTCCATTCACGGCAAAACTGGTATAAAATAATTTATTATTAACGCAGATATAATAGTAATAATGATTCGGATATTGTGTATTTGTAATTCCCGATGTGTCTTCTACCACTCCGCTAATTTGTTTACCTAAAATTGTGGTTGTCGAAGAATTAAATTTGTCACCTTTTTTCAGTGCAATTGTTTCCTGAACAAAAGCATTAAGTTGTTGATTAGCATCAGTGTCGGAAGTACAAGGAGAATACACATCGTCACTGTTGAGCATATAGCCTGCTTCAATAGCTGTCAGTGGCAAAGAAGTAGCTTGAACGGATATATTATCCGGCGTCGGATCATAATTTACGTAAGCCGAAGGAGTTTGGATGTAGAAATTATCTTTACTATTGTTAAGAAGCTGCCATCCCGGTAAAACATTAATTTTAGGAGCACTTGTCGGTGTAGGTAAAGCTATAAATGTCGGTGACAGTTTTAGGGTTGGAGCCAATGTGCTTGTCGGTATTTGTATTTTAGGAGTTGCGATTTGACTTGCTGATGTTGGCGAAATATGTAATGGCGGAGTTGGAGTGTTTTTTACGGCTACGATTTGTTGATTACTTCCGGATTTTAAGATATTGGAAACATTGTCCCCTTCAAAATAATAAATTCCTCCAATGATTTCAATCACGGCTATAATTCCAAGAAAAATTAGTATTTTCTTAAAATTATTTGAGTGGTTATTTTCATTATTTGGCGTTGGTATATAGGTTTCTGTTGAAGGAGTACTTACTGGTTGAGAAATAAGAGGTTGCACCGGTTTAAAAGGTGGAGTTTTTGCATCCATAATGAAATTATTTCAGGTAGAATAATGGATGTCAAATTATTGGCAATTAAGTTGAGTCTTGCAGGCTTGCTGTGGGGCTGCAGGTAAATTATTGCATGCGCTGCAAGCTGCCTTGTTTCCGTTGTCAGGAACAGAAGGAAGATTAAGAGCCGTGAAGGAAATATTTGCCGGTAAGGTAAATACCGAATTATCAGCTTTCCAATTTTGACAAGAATAGCTAACTTGTTGGTTTAAATTAGGAGCTTGCGTATTTAGGACGCCTGCGGAATTACTGGCTGTAAGTGAGGCTAGAGAAAATTTAAGCCCATTTTTACTTATATCAGTCCAGATATAGGCATTTGGAGAGTCAATGATAATATGTCCGCTGACAGTCGCAGCTTTGTTTATTCCGGAAGTAAAATCACCCTTCATTTTTCCATCTGAGACATAAACTATACCGTTGAGTAAAGATGAACCTGCATTGGCGGAATATGTGCATTTCTCTGATTTATTACTGTCTAAAAGATTTTTTAGTGTACCTTGAAGTGTAATGGGTGTTTTCGATACCTTATTTTGTGCCATTGTGGTCTTCGTTTGTCCCGGTTTAGTTGTATGTGAGCTTCTGATTATATAATAGCCGCCGAAAAGTATGATGATGAGAATTAAAGCAGCGAAGAGGATCTTCATTGTAGAGCTCATATCTTTTATTTATCATAATTTAAGTTGAAATACAAGAGGTCGAATTGACTTTATTCTTTTAGAGAATTACAATGAAGCCCATAATTATGGGAGTTGAGTTAGAACCAAATATAGAGCAAACTGAGTTTAGTAGAAAATTATTTTTACTAGGTCTTGTGGGAGTTGTTGCTGGCGTTCCTCTAGCGAAAATAAGTAATGATGTTGGAAGTGAATATTATATTGTAGAGTCAAAGAAGTCGGAGAAAATTGATGAGCGCGTACAATTATTAGAGGATCAGATAGCAAAAGAATCTAGAATAAAAGCTCAGAGGTCAAGTTCACAGGCAGTGGCTGCCGCAAATGCAATAATTGCTAAAGATGAAAACTTAATAAATGATAGAAGTAACACTATGGATTCAGCTTTTTCGAGCTATTTGCCGGAAGTTGGATTTATGACAGGTGTAATAATGACAACGTTTGGAGGGGTAGGTATTAGTAGTAATATAAAGGCTTTAATAAAGAGTATATTTTATAAGCATAAATCTAACGAAAGATTAAAGATTGTACAAGATGTTGTAGATAGCAAAATGGCAGCAAAAGCTCCTAAAAAATTTACAGTTATAAAATAAATTTTCTTATGAAAAATAAATTGCTGCTTGAAGAAATACTTAGCAGCATTACTCATGGAATAGGAGTTGTATTAAGCACAGTCGGTTTAGTTATTTTGCTGGTAATTGCCAATAGACAGCATAATCTTTGGGAAATAATCGGTTTTAGTATTTTCGGTATTTCATTGATTTTAATGTTTTTGATGTCCACATTGTTTCACAGTCTATCTTTCACCAAAGCAAAAAAAGTATTTTTGGTTTTAGATCAATCTTCAATTTTTTTACTCATCGCCGGAACATATACGCCCATTGCCTTGATTGTTCTGCGCGGCTGGATCGGTTGGGTTTTATTATGCGTAGTTTGGTCAATAGCTATTGTCGGAATAGTTTTAAAGGCCGTATTTATGGATAAATTTAAAATTGTGCTTGTTGTTTTATATTTATTACTTGGTTGGGCCGGTTTAATTGTCATCAGACCTTTATTTATGCATTTGTCTCTCAGTCAAATTTATCTCTTAATTTTAGGCGGATTGTTTTATTCCAGTGGAGTAATATTTTATGCTTGGAAAAGATTGCCGTTTAATCACGCTATCTGGCATTTATTCGTTCTGGCAGGAAGTGCCTGTCATTTTTTCGTAATCAGCGGATTATGACGTTTATATCTACCATTTATAGTGCACTTGGGGTTTGATGTCTTCGGAGTAAATCTTTTTAATTTCTCCTAAAACTTCCTCGCCCAACCTCGGCAGTTCACTGGCTTTAGAATTTTCCAGAATTTGTTCAGGAGTTTTTCCGCCCGCTATTACCGTTGAAACCGCCGGCTGCAGCAAAATCCATTTCAAGGCAAACTGTGACATGGTAAAATTTTGCGGCTTTATTTTCTCTAATTTTTCAACCGCTCTTAAACCGGTTTCAAAATCCACACCGGCAAATGTCTCACCTACGTCAAAAGATTCGCCGTGACGATTAAATTGCCGATGATCATTGGCAGCGAATTTAGTATTTTTATTTATTTTTCCGGTTAACAGTCCGCTGGCTAGCGGCACTCTGACTATAATTCCGATATTTCTTTTCAGTGCTTCTTTGAAGAAAAGTTCCATTGGCCGCTGTCTAAACATATTAAAAATAATTTGTATAGTTGCCAGATTTGGATATTCAATTGCCTTCATCGCTTCTTCCACTTTTTCTACACTTGCACCGTAGTAATGGATTTTCTTTTTTTCCACCAATTCATCCAAAGCCTTAAAGACTTCAAGATTATAATAAACTTGTGTTGGAGGACAATGTAACTGTAATAAATCCAGACAATCGGTTTGTAGATTCTCCAAACTTCTCTCAACAAATTTAAATAAATTTTCTCTTGTATAACCTTCAGCTGTGTGAGGATTTAATCTTCTTCCGGCTTTGGTTGCTACATAAAATGGTTTTTTATTTAATTTCTTAAATTCGGCAATTATTTTTTCACTTCTTCCGTCACCATAAACATCGGCCGTATCAATAAAATTGATATCATTATCAACGACTGACTGCAGCGTCTTTAGGCCTTGCTCTTTGGACACGTCTCCCCAATCGGCTCCCAACGACCATGAGCCGTAGCCAATTTCCGAAACATGAAAACCTGTCTTTCCTAATGTCCGATACTTCATAAGTATTTATTGTTATATTGTTTCATTATATTGTTTCATTATTAAATTTTTAATATCATCTATTATTTTAACTTAAAGTTAGTTAAAAACATATATGAGTTAGTTATGAAAACGGTAAGCTGAAGGAGAATGTTGAACCTTTCCCCTTTTCACTTTCTACCCAAATTTTCCCTTTATGTAATTCTATAATTTCTTTGCAGACGTACAAACCGATTCCCAAACCCGGGTAGGTGCTTTTTTTGTTATCAGATATTTGATAAAGTCGGTCAAAAATTTTGTGATGATATTTTTTATCTATTCCGATTCCGCTGTCCTTTACGCTGACAACGGCAAATCCGTCTTTACTTGTAGAATTAATAATTATTTTCCCGCCGTTCGGACTGTATTTTATAGCATTGGTTAAAAGATTGGTAACTACTTGTCCAATTCTGTATCTGTCTCCTTCAATAGTTCTGGTTACGCTTCCTTCTATTTCTATTTCATGTTTTTTTACATTATCAGCTACGGTCTCTACGGTTTCGTCAATAAGTGCATCAATATTAAACATTTCTTTTTCAATTCTCATTTTCCCGGTTTGCACTCGTGAAATATCTAATAAATCCGAAATTAATTTGGTTAGTTTATTAACTTGAGTGTCCACTTTAGCGATATAATTTTTGGCTGTTACAGTATCTCCTTTATCAAGTTTTCTATTTACTACTTCCATAAAAAGTTTGAGACTAGTGATGGGAGTTTTTAATTCATGACTAGCCATGGAAATAAACTCGTCTTTATTATCTTCAATTGTTTTTCGTCTGTTTAATTCCAGTGTAACCAAATAATAGGCAAGAAAAATCAATGAAAGAGTAAAAACTCCGCCGGCAATTGCAATTACATAGACCACAGCGTAGATTGACGTCATTGTATTTTCCCTGCTTTGTAATAAGGAATTCTCTGAAGCTTCCATTATATTTAGCGCTTTACGGGTGTTATTTAAGGAATTTTCCTCTTGGGTATAATTATTGTCTCGCATTACTGGAGTTTGATTTTTATTATATTCATCAATTTCCTGTTGAAGAATTCCAAAATGCGTATTCACCAAACTATACAAATTTTTATTTTTTTCCTGTTGGGACATATTGTCCGATGTAAGTAAAGTAACTTGTTCTAAAGTATTGGTTGTTCCATTTTTTGCGTTATTAAATTGTGACAAATAGGTTTTGTTTCCGGAAAGCAGATAATTATGCTGGGCAATTTCTGCCGATTGGATAGTCGAAAATACTTCTTCTAGTTCATTTATAACCGCATAAGTATGGTCTACCCACTGAGTGCTTTGTCTAAGATTGACTACGTTATAAAGGATAAGAAATAAAATTAAGCCCGTAAAAGCAAAAGTAAAAATAAAGATAAAAATAACGTATTTTCCAACACGATCAATTAAATTCATATGTGATATTAATTACAATTATACAATAGATTATGCAGTAAATAAATTGACAAAACAAGCTGAACAATAATAGAGAAAATAGACACGGTTCTGTTTGAAATTTATGCGAAATTAGATTATAGTTTTGACAAGATGGGTGAATTATGACTAAAAACGGAATAGTAAATATACACGGAAAAGAGTATATAACTGTGCACGACGAGTTGAATTAGCTCACGAAGATAAAGCTTTGGAAAGTGTAGAAACAGAAGTGCTCAGCTATGACCCGATTGTAATTAAAGCAAAGGTTGTTGTAAGAGGAAAAGTGTTTAACGGTATCAGTTCTGTCAGTACTGACAGTTCCAAGTTTATCGAGAAACAAAATCCTTTTGAAGTAGCTGAAACATCGGCAGTTGGTCGAGCTTTAGGTTTTGCCGGTTACGGCTTGATCGAAAACATAGCGTCTGCCGAAGAAGTGGTTAACGCGGTTATTAAAAGAGAACAGCTTCCGGCAATTGCCCTGGAAAAACAGGAGACAGAAGTTGTCTGTGAGATTTGCGGCAAACCTGCGGTTGAAAGAAAAGGTACGACCAAAGGCGGTAAGCCATATCATGGAATTTTCTGTTCGTCTGAAGACAGAACCCATACGCGCTGACTCTGGAATTAGTCAGGAAGAAAATTGTTTATCTTTTGGATGGACAATTGGAACATTCAGGGATGGGTCTCTTACCCCAATTTAACAATTTTCTTGCCTAATTCTTACTGTTGTGTTTGACAGATCAATATTTCTCTGGTAGAGTGGCAACTCCTGTCCATGAGAAAGAAAAAATTAATAATCATTTGTCTAATAATAATTTTCAGCCTTTGCTCGTTTAGCAGTTATTATTTTGTTAAACCGGTTTTTGCCGCCTCAAGTATTTTGTCACAGATTAATGTCTCCAATAACGGAAATAATGCTTACAGTATTAAAGTAAGTTTCTCGCAAAACGTCCCGGCCAATAATATTATTGATTTAGAAGTTTATAATTCCAGTAATCAAAGAGTATGGCAATCATTTACCAATCAAGGCGGCAGCAGTTATTTAGCAAATTCATCTATTTTAGCAAACGGGACTTACAGAGTTGCGGTTGGCTTATTTACTCCCAACTGGGCTTCAAATTATGAATGGGATAATTCGGCTGCCACTTTCACTGTTTCATCCGTTACGCCAACTCCAACACCAAGTTCAACTTCATCTGCCAACCAGCCTTCGGTTGTTTTAACACCCAATGGTAACAACATTGTCAACGTTAGCGTTACACTTCCCCAATCTGTCCCGGCCAATAATATTATTGATTTGGAAATATATAACTCAAGTAATCAAAAGGTTTGGCAATCTTCGACTATTAAAGGTGGAAATAATTATTCGGCAAATACTTCAACTTTAGCAAACGGTACTTATCGTGTTGCTGTTGGAATTTTTGCTCCGAATTGGTCTTCCACTTTGTTTTGGTATAATTCTGTCACGACATTTAGCGTGCCTTTCAGTTCCAATTCCACTTCCACAACACCGACAATTACTCCAATTGTAACGTCTCCTTCCACTCAACCGACGCAATCGATTCAACCGACTGTTTCGCCTACTTCGGCTCCGAATTCTTCACTTATGTCAACCGCGATGAATGTTTACAACAGCTGGAAATCGACCTATGTCATTTCAGCAAATGGAGCATTAAGAGTAGTCAGGCCGGAAAACAGCAATGACACTGTCAGTGAAGGAATCGGTTATGGAATGTTACTCAGTGTTTGGGCCGGAGATCAGCCGACTTTCAGTGGACTTTGGAGTTATGCGAAGAAGTATTTGGATAGCAACGGTTTGATGAATTGGGATATAAATAGTTCGGGGTCCGTCATCGGAAGTAACGGAGCGACTGATGCGGATCAAGATATGGCCTACGCTTTAGTTTTGGCGAACAGTAAATGGCCGGGAAACGGATATGATTCATCAGCCAAGTCACTAATTAACGCGATTATGAAAACCGAAGTGAATTCAAGTAATGTAGTAAATCCGGGTGATGGTTGGGGCAGCACGACTACCGTAAATCCCTCATATATTTCTCCTGCTTATTATCCGGCATTTGCTCAGATGACCGGCGATACCAGATGGAATGACGTGGAAAATGCGAGTAATGCTTGGTTGTTGAAAGCTTCAAACAGCAGTACGGGATTGGTCCCTGACTGGTTGAACGTTGATTTGTCCCCCGCAACTGGCATTTCCTGGGACGTTTATCCCAGTGGCTTCTATTATGACGCATTAAGAACGCCTATCAGAATGTTGTTAGCTTACAAAACCAATCAGAATCAGGCTGCCCAAACTTTATTACAGAAACAAGCTGCTTTTCTATCCGGAGTCGGCTGCAGTAAGTTAGTCAGCGGTTATACACTTAGCGGACAGCCATTAACCAGTTATTTGGACACTGCTTTCAAGAGCGCATATGCCGCGGCCGGTCAGGCAAATCCAAGTTCGAGCTTTGCTAACGATTCATTACAAACGCTTTTGTCTGATAATTCCAACAGCTACTTTGGTTCAACACTTAGAGCATTGAGTATATTTGTAATCGCGCAGTAAGATTGGGGGTGATGAAAATATGTTGAAAAAAATGATAAATTTTTTTGGAAATATCGTATTTGGTAAGTGTTATATCTCTTCAGATAAATTAGCTTACGCTTATAAAATGTAAGTTTGAAGCCTTATTCAAGCAAATGTTTCATTTCTTTGATTATAGTATCCGCCCAAATTGTATAGCCAAGATCAGACGGATGGAACCCGTCTTCGGAAATAATATCGGGATTCCCCCAGTAGATTTTACTAGCACTATACAAATCCACAACTACCGCATTTACCTCTTTAGCTTCTTCTTTAATTATTTTGTTCATTCTGGGAATTAAAACCCTACTTAGTGTTCTTTGCCATCGAGGAATTGCTTTCGACATAGAAAAATCGGGAATAGTATTGATAATAATTTCCGCGGATGTTTGTTTTTTAATCGTGGTTAAAAGTGTTCGCAGCTGATATCTAAAAATTTTTGCCGAGGTTTTTTCACGAAGATCATTCGGACCGACGGAGATTGTTATTAGGTCAGGTTTTAAGCTAAGCGCTTTACTTAATTGTAGGTGTATGACGACTTGCGTGGTAGCAAAAGCTTGACCTAGATTATAAAATTGTGTTTGTTTTTTTATGGTCAACAAGTGTTTATGAATTAAACCTGCATATGTTTTTTCCGGAGACGATGCCCCGATTCCCTCAACCGTACTGTCACCCAAGGCGACGTATATAAATGGCTGCCTTTTAGGTGTAATTAACTTTGAATGTTTAGCTATCCAGCTTGAAATATTTTTTGCAAATACCGCTATTTTCATATATACTATTATACATCTGCGAGGCTAGATAAACACACTGCGGGTGTAGTTCAATGGTAGAACACAACTTTTCCAAAGTTGATACGAGAGTTCGATTCTCTTCACCCGCTCTCTTCTCCTCAAATTTGTCAGTTTTTTATTACAACACCCTTACCTTGATATACGAATTTATAAACCACTTGTAAGATAATCTTTGGTATGAGTACTGAGTCAAAAACTGGCAAGGTAATCAAATATGGAGCAATTGGGGTAGGACTTGCTTTGGCAGGATTAGGAGCAGATAAAGGGCTAAATCATTCTGAAAAGTCAGATAATTCTAATAGTGTACCAAACAGTACTATTTCTGCCTTGCAGCATACCAATATGGGTGAAAAAGCCTGGATAACAGGATATCCTGCGATCAATTCTAGTGTTTCGTATGATAGCCAAAGAACTGCGGTTGGAATGAAAGTTAAAACTCACAATGAGACAAAGGTTTATGATTTATACGAGAAAGGTTATCCATTTCAAACAAACACCAATGTCCGCTTGTATGTGGATACCGTTACTACTTCATATCCGGTAATTGGGAATGTGAAACATACTGTATGCAATTTAGGTTATGACTTCACAAGCCCAAATGGAGAATTTCCATGGTATTCTAGCAATGGGAAGCTAGAGCAGGGCACTGCAGTAAAAATGGAAGTATCCAACCAAGGTTACTCCAATGGAATACTATATTTGAATTGTCTAAAGGCAATTCCTTCACAGACAAAGCCAACGAAGGTAGCAGTATGAGTTTAAAAGAAGAAGTATTTTCAGCTTTTGCTGTTTTTATCTTTCTCTGTGGACGGTTTGCTGAATACCGGTGAAGATAACGGTAAGGAAAGAAATAAACGGTACGGCCAGTAAGGCTCCGGGAATACCCAAAAGATTTGCTCCAATTCCGATCCCCAAGATAACCAAAACCGGATTTAATCCCACAGCTTTTTGCATAATGTTGGGCACCAGCAAGTGGCTTTCGGCAAATTGAATACATATATACAATGCGACCACAATTAATGCCAGGCTGGGTGAAATGGTAAGTCCTACGATAACCGAAGGAATTGCCGCAAGTGTTGGGCCGATGGTCGGTAATACTTCAAATAAGCCGGCCACTATTCCCAGCGGCAGCGCAAATGGGACATTTAATATTGTCAGAGCAAAAAAAATTGAAAGACCGATTGTTAAAGACAATAAAATTTGCCCACGCATCCAGGCGCCTAATTTATCATCTACCTGCTCCAATATTCCCATCGCATCTTTTTTATATTTCGGTCCGAATATTTCACTTAGCCAATCATGAAATTTTTCATGGTAAAGAAGAAGATAAAAGCTGACAATAATAATTGTAATAACGGAGAGAAAACTGCCGAATAATTGTGAAGTTACACTAAAAGCATGAGATCCCAATGAGCTAAAGTCTGTAGAGAAATAAGTTTGCAGCGTTTTTCCATCGATTGGAAGATGCAAGCTGCCGACAGATTTATTTAATAACGCCGGAAAGCTCATAAAGAATTTTGCAATTTCAGGAATAAAAGTATTTACCACGATTGAAAGCAGAGTGACTATGACTATTAAGGCGCAAACGTAAGGAATTAGTACTGCTAATATTTTGGGCAGTTTACGTTTTTGCAAATAAATTACAAAAGGCAGGAGCGCGGAAGTAATGATATAGGCCAGAAAAAAAGATATCCAAATACCGCTGGTTTGCGCTATAAACCAGCCTATGAGGAGAATAAGCAAAACCAAAAGCAATTCTTTTTGTTTAAGGTAATTAAATATTCTATAACGCAAAGACATGTCTGTTTAAACTATACGTGAAGAGTTAGCATTTGTCAAATCAGACTGCTGAAAAGCAGCAATTCTCAATATGAGACAAAGAGAGAACGGTTTGTTACAAAGTAGAGTTAGGTATGCAATTAATGGATCACATATAAAATAAAATTGGACACTTTCTGATAGAAAGCAGCCTGATGAGATCACCAACCATAGCCC
>DATKGO010000007.1:0-18421 GCA_035510695.1 Patescibacteria group bacterium
ACGAGCTTACGGCAATCCGTAGCTGCTGGATAAGATCAAGGGCAGAAAGAAGCATAGGAATAAAAGCTTATAGCTTTTTTATTCCTTTTGCAAATCATTCACCACTGTTCGTATTATTTTCGCCATATGCGGAATTGCTGCACGAATAGACAATAAAGTATTACCCTACTTAGCTCATTACTTATGATAACAAATTTTTTAGCAAAAATAAAGACTTGACTCAACCATAAAATTATTATATAAAAACATAGCAATGGCATTAGCTTTTAACTGAACAAGATAGACATATAAACCCGTACCTCCTTCAAGAATATGAATCAGAGATGGCATTACAAGCTAAACTTAAGCAACTCGGTATTACACGTACTGTATTTGATGCCTTCAAAGCCAGACTAGGTTCTCATCCTAATTCCGCAACGCATAGCTCAAAAACTGAAGTCTGGTTTACAGCTATACATGATGAAGCCTTATCCGAAGTAGTTTTAAAGAACTTAAAGCCTGATCTTCAACAGAATAATACTCCATATTCAGAGAGTAAAGAATTAGAAAATATTCTGGCGCGACAGGACGGAAGTATGAATCTTCAACCTTATATTACCCCCAAATTGGATTCATTAGGACTTTTAGCTCGAATTAATCCATCAGCTATAGATCTTGCAGCTTGGAAACTTCCTGATACTATGGATTCTCTTTCCATCGTCGAATTTCCACCGGAACTTAGAGTCCACCCTACCGTATCGACACATGCATTCATATATCATGATAACTCCTCCGGCCTTGATGTTATTCAACGCACAACAAGAGAATATACCTCTCAACCTGAAGATTTTATAGCAAGAAAGTCTGTTTCTCAGCCTCAAGTTCTAGTCGAAGGTGTACCGACTACGCCATCTTTTCAATCATATATTCAACAAGCGCCTAAACTTACTGGCTACCAGCTACCAAGAGTAAGTAATCTTTAACGTAGGTTTAGCTCTCATTCTAATAATTTGACGATCTGATATAACACGATCCCCAGACTTACCATCACATTCAAACTAATATTTATTCCATACATCGGCAACTCGACAATTTTATCGCATAAATCCAAAACCTCTTTACTTACTCCTTCTGTTTCGTGACCGACAACCAAAACAATTGGAAAACTATATTCTGTTTTTTGAAACGGCACACTGCGCTTATCCTGTTCGACTGCGATTACCATTAGTTCTTTGTTCTTAATTCTAAGTTCTTGGATAGCTTCAACGGCAGTTGAAGCGTAACTCCAAGATACCCATTCCGTCGTGTTGATTGATGCCTTTTTAATACGTGAATTCGGCGGCGTTTCCGAACCGGCACACAAGATTACTTTTTCCGCAGCTACCGCATCCGCCAGACGAAAAACCGCGCCAATATTATATGTATCCAAAACATTATCCAAAATAATATATATCGGATTTTTCTTTATTTGTTTTTTTATTTCCTCGTCTCCGACAGATAGACGCAGCGCTTTCGCATTCATTTTCATACTGCATATTATACTATATTTCTGTCATGCTGAATTTATTTCAGCATCTTATTACATAAGAAGATTCCGAAACGAGTTCGGAATGACAAATTGTGTTATTATATTCTCTATGACAGCTACCGGACACGCAGTTATAGGAACAGTAATCGCCGCTACAATTGGCATTCCAATAATCGCAATTCCAATTGCAGTACTTTCTCATACTTTGGCAGATCTTGTACCGCACTGGGATGCAGGAACCAATATGAAGGAAAAAACTCATCAACGATTTTTTTTCGATTCTGCTGTCGATGTAATTCTCAGTTACATAGTTTCCTATCTTTTGGTCATATTTTTATTTCCGCAAACATCAATTATTTACGCATTTATCATGGTTTTCGCCGCACAATTTTTCGATTGGCTGATGATTCCTTATCTTTACCTTAATTTAAAAAATCCTATTTTTAAAGCATTTGTGAATTTTCAAGGCATGTTTAATAGCCGGCTGGATAAACCTTGGGGAATCGTGACGCAAGTTATTGTTTGCAGTGGTTTAGTTATATTAGCAAAAGCCTTATGAGTTTTAAACTTATACTCTTAATAATTTTAAATTTTCAATTTTTAATTATTAATAAAATTCTAATAATTAAGCAGAGATTCCCGACACTGAGCCCGCAGGCGAAGGGTCGGGAGTGAATGCTCGTCTCAAACAAGCGAAGCTTGAATTTTAAAGTACCCCGTCACTGAGCTAAAGCGAAGGGAGGGGGGTATCTATTGATAAATTTTAAAAATTTAATCATTTAATAATTGATTGGAAATTAAGAATTAGAGATTTTCCTTATCAGCTGCGTTTTTTAAACGGAGGACGCTTCGGTTTAGGATTGGCTTTGGCTTTCTCAATCAATTCCATCGCTTTTTCATAAGTTATATCAGACGGAATAATCTCTTTCGGAATTTTATAATTTTCTTTTTGATAGCTTATATATGGACCATAACGGCCATTTAAAACTTCCAAATCAGCATGCTCTGGAAATGATTTAATATGTTTTAAGGCTTCGTTGGCTCGTTTCGCTTCAATCACGCAAATTGCCTGTTTTTCATCAATCGTGTATGGATCTTCGGTTTTGGGAAGTGAATAAAACTTTCCATCATGCAGAATATATGGCCCGAATCTGCCAATTGCCACTTTCATTTCTTTATCTTCAAACTGTCCGGCAATTCGGGGTAACTTAAACAAATCCAAAGCCTCTTGCAAAGTAATGTTTTCCAACATTTGATCGCGACGTAATGGTGCCATCCGGGCTTTCTCATCATCTGTACTCTCTCCAAGCTGCGCCAATGGTCCGTACCTGCCAATTCTTACCTTGACAACTTTACCGCTTTTCGGATCAGTTCCCAAAACCCTCTCTCCGCTTGCCCGATCTGCTTCTTCCAATGTCTTATCTACAGTTTTATGAAACGACCCATAAAACTCTTTCAACATCTTTTCCCATTCCAATTCACCTTGTGCAATCTCATCAAATTCTTCCTCAACTGTGGCGGTAAATTGATAGTCCATAATCTCCTTAAAATGTTCCTGCAAAAAATCGGTTACCACATTGCCGATATCGCTGGGAAATAATTTCTGCTTTTCGGCACCGGTTATTTCGCTTTTTTCAGATGGAACAATTTTCCCGTTTTGCAAAGTTATAACTTGATATATCCGCTCTTTCCCCTCCCTGTCTTCTTTCGCCACGTATCCCCGTTTCATAATAGTAGAAATAGTCGGAGCATAAGTTGACGGACGTCCGATCCCTTGCTCTTCCAATTTTTTCACCAAACTAGCTTCGGTGTAACGCACAGGCGGACGATTAAACTTTTCAGTTGCGTCCATTTTTTGCAAATCCAACAATTGTCCCACACTTAATGGCGGTAAAATTCCGAACTGCTCTTCAATACTATCTTCGTCTCTTCCTTCCAAATAAACTTTCAAAAATCCGTCAAAAACCAATACTTCGCCTGTAGCAACTAATTCATCCGGCACTGTTGAAATAGCAATATTTACTGTCGTTCTTTCCAACTGCGCGTCTGCCATTTGTGAAGCAATAGCACGTCGCCAAATTAATTCATATAACTTTTGCTGAGCATTATCCGCGCGGATTGAATGACGGTCAAAATGCGTTGGTCTAATCGCTTCATGCGCTTCTTGAGCGGATTTGGATTTGGTAATATAATTTCGCGTTTGAGCGTATTTTTCACCGTAGGCCGAAACTACTTCTTTATGCGCACCGTCCAAAGCCAAATTGGACAAATTCACCGAATCGGTACGCATATAAGTAATCAAACCGTCTTCATAAAGCTGCTGCGCTAAGACCATGGTTCGTGACACAGAAAAACCCAGCTTACGGCTGGCTTCCTGCTGCAATGTTGAAGTAGTAAACGGAGGCGCCGGAGTTCTCTTCCCCGGCTTGGTCTCGACATTTTTTACGCTAAATTTCGCGCCGATACATTTTTTGAGAAATTCTTCCGCATCTTCTTTGGTTGAAAATTTACTTGGATGTTCCGCAATTAATATTTTTTTGTCTTCTAATAAAAATTCCGCGCTGATTTTGAAAAATGATTGGGCATTAAAGGCGGTAATTTCTCGCTCGCGTTCTACCACCAAACGGACGGCAACGGACTGCACGCGGCCTGCCGAAAGTGCCGGTTTTATTTTCTTCCATAAAACCGCCGACAATTCATAACCGACCAAACGATCCAAAATTCTACGCGCCTGCTGGGCATTAACTAAATTCGTATCAATGTAACGAGGATTAGCAATGGCTTCCAAAATCGCAGTTTTGGTAATCTCATGAAAGACAATACGTTTAGAATCTTTTTTATTTAATTTTAAAACTTCCGACAAATGCCAGGCAATAGCCTCTCCTTCTCTATCCTCGTCTGAAGCCAGCCAAACCATGTCTGATGTTTTTACATTTTTTCGCAGATCCGCGACAACGGCTTTTTTATCATCGGGGATTTCATAATTGGGTTTAAAATTATGAGCGATATCAACCGCGTCGACGTTTTTCCCCAAATCTCGGATATGTCCAAAACATGACTTCACGACAAAATCACTTCCCAAAAAGGAAGCAATCGTTTTCGCTTTGGCCGGTGATTCAACTATAACTAAGTTACGCATAAAAAATAATCCAATAACTAATAATAAAATAATCCAATAACTAATTCATTCGTTTATTTGTTATTCTATTATTGGATTATTCTTTATTCACTAAATTGTAGTCTACATTATATATGAAGTGTCAAGTGCGAAAATAAGTTATAAAGTTCATCAAGTTATAACGTTATAAAGTTGATGGAAGTATTTTTTTATTAACTTTATAACTTTCAACATTATAACTTTATAACTTGATCGCGTATGTTCCTGAAGCATTCCTCGCGATCGTCCCCTTCAGCTCCATCATAGATAATAATGTACCGATCTTTACCGAATCAAATTTCGTCTGCCGCACTATTTCATCAAACGCCAATTCTTCACCTACTAATAAATCAATCACCTTTCGCTCTTCTTTTGTTTCAGCTTTTATAATATTTGCTTTATTTTTTTCATTGGTAATTGGACATTGGTTATTTGTAATTCACGTAAAATATCGTTCGCGGACGTCGCCATCTTGCCTCCTTGCTGCAATAAATTTAACGGTCCTTTAGAAAGACTTGAGGTAATCTGTCCCGGAACCGCAAAAACCGGCCGATCAATGGCAAAAGCGTCTTGAGCGGTAATCAAAGCGCCGCTGTCTTCCGCTCCTTCTGTCACCAACACTGCTTGCGATAATCCGGCAATGATTCGATTACGTGATGGAAAAGAACCGATAGATGGCTGCATTGAAAGTGGAAATTCGGAAACAATCAAACCTCCTTTTTCAATTATCTCATCATACAACCGCTCGTTTTCCCGCGGATAACAGCAGTCTACTCCACAGCCTAAAACCGCAATGGTTTTCCCTTTTTGATCCAGAGTAATTTGGTGAACACAGGCATCTACCCCCATCGCCAACCCGGAAATAATGACAAAACCGGCTGAAACCAGTTCTTGCGTAAACAATTCTGTCACCTGACGTCCGTAATCTGAAATTCTTCTTGTTCCGACAATACCAATTGTGGTTTGTTCCTGCAGGACTTCAAAATTTCCTTTGACAAATAAACCAATCGGCGGAGTGGGAATTTGTTTTAATAAAGTCGGATAATTTTTATCAATCTGTGGGATAAATTCAACCTTATGTTTTTTTAATTCCCTCAGATAATCTGAAATAATAAATTTGGAACGGAAATCTAAAAAATATTCAGTAAATTTGGTCTTTAAAACCTCAGCAAGTTCTGGTTTCCCAGCCTTCCATGCTTTTTCGGCCGTACCAAACTTTTCCAAAAGCAATTTAAATCGCTTAGGTCCAACCCCCGAAAAAACCGCAAACGCTAACCAATAGTTTCGCTCATCCATGAGATTAGTATATAATATTCTTGTTCGAGTGAGCGAAGCGAATCGAGAACCACAACTTCTCCACGCGTTCCTTCGTCGCTTGGTCGAAGAATAAAATATCATGTTTCTGAAAAATTTTCTCAAGTGGTTTGGAATTTACATACTTCTAACTGTTGTTATTTATATTCTAATTTTATTAATTATTATCTTTATACACAAATAAATCAAAGTTTAGAATTGTTATATTGCTAAATTGTTAAATTGCTGAAGAAAATTTTGGTTAACAATATAATAATTTAACAATTACTTTTATTTCCTCTCGAACCAATACTGCAGAATTTGTTTAGCAATTGGAGCTGCGACATCCGATCCTTCTCCGCCATTTTCCACTAACACTGTCAGAACAATTTGCGGATGATATGCCGGCGCGATTACCGTGATCCAAGCTTCCGGCTTGGTGTCCAGTCCACCGATTTGCGCGGTTCCTGTTTTGCAAGCCAAAGTAACCTGACGATCATCAGCAGTTATAGCTTGAGCCGAAGCAGAGGCGGATGGAACAGTAAAATCCAATCCGTCAACAGGTAAGGCTTTATTTTTTACTATAAAATTAAACAGAGGATAAGCTACTCCTCCGGTAGCACAAACTCCAATCATCCCTTTTTGAATCAAATCATGATTTTGTTGATTCAACAAATTACTTCCCAATATTTTGGCTGGTAAATTTTTTAACAGATGCGGTTGATAAAGTGTCCCCCCATTGGCAATAATATCCGTCCAGGCGTTAACCTGCAGCGGTGTCGTCAATAAATAACCTTGCCCGATTCCATATTCGTACGTATCGCCTGTGTACCAAGCCTCACCAATATGCGTTTTTTTCCATTCCACTGTCGGCAAAACACCGCTGGCTTCACCAGGCAAATCAATACCCAATGTCGAACCGATGCCATAAGTTTTGGCAAAATTTGATAAATTATCAATGCCGATTTTATCCGCCAGTTTATAGAAAAAAATGTCGTTTGATCTGGCAATCGCCCGCACTACATCCACAGGCCCCTGTTCTTTACGTCCATAGTCTGTATAATACCAATTGGCAAAAGAAAACTGCCCGATGGTAATAACGCCGGTATCTTCAATCGTCCATGAATCATCAATGATATTTTGCTGAAGTCCCGCTGCGGCTGTTACGATTTTAAAAGTCGAGCCGGGCGGATATGTTCCGGTAATTACCCGATTTAATAAAGGCTGATTTTTGCCGTCCAGCAAAACCGCCGATATATTTTTATATGCGCTGGTAGTCGCGACAGCATAACTTGAATCCGAAGTAAATAAATTAGGATCATAAGAAGGAACGGAAACCATAGATAGAATTTCCCCTTGCGGTGTGGAAACGATCGCGGCGCCGTGTGTCACTCCCTGCATTGCTTTAAAAACTGCCTGCTGTAAACCGCTGTCCAGCGTCAAAGTGATATTCTGTCCCGGGACCGGATCAGTCTGGCCCAAAGTTCGGGTAACCTGACCTAAAGCATTAACTTCAAGCAACTGTTTACCGTCAATTCCCTTAAGCATATGCTCATATTCCTGTTCAATTCCACTTTCCCCTACCAAATCATCCGGCTGATATGTACTGTACTCAGAAGATCTCAGTTGATCTTGGGTAATCTGACCAACATAACCTAAAACATGACTCATCGCGTCTGTGAAAGGATAATGACGAATAGTGGTAATAGCTATATTTTGTTTGCCTTTAGCCAAATCTTCCAAAGCTTGATCTTGAGGCAGAAAAGTAATTTTATTATTTACCAATTCACTAAAACCCGGAGTGTTATAAACCAATGGCACACCGTTACGATCAAAAATAATACCGCGCGGCGCTTGAATAATTGTGGTTCTAATCCGATTAGATTCTGCCAAGGTGCGATAATATGATCCTTGAAAAAGCTGCGTAGTTATAAGTTTAACCGCCAATAATCCTATTCCTAAACAAAGTACTAAAAGAAGTAAAAATTCACGGTACGGCAAAAGACGATCGGAAAAATAATTATGTTTATGCGATCTCTTTTCGGTTCTAATATGTTCAACAAAAGTATATTTTGGATTCATAAATTGTATAATTTTCAATATCCAATTTTCAATGAATATTTAATGATTTAATTTTCAAATATATTAAAGTGAGCGAAGGAATGCTTTTTTGTTTCTTCACTCGGGTCGACAACTTCAACACAAATATTAGATAATTTCAAATCGAAAATGTAAACCAAACGACAAGATAAATATAACCCTTGAAGAAACCAAAAAAAGTGTTCCGAGCGAGCAATTGAATCTTTATAAAAATATTTAATTATATACATAGAATTATCTAATATCTGACATTTTCTTTACCTGTAAAAATTTCCTCATTAATAAAAAACATAATTCGGCAAAACCTGCACTTAAAATTACTTGAGGAATAATATCCGTGCGAATATAAATTAAAAGATAGAAAAAACTCAAAAGCAACGCGGATAAACCAATAAAAGGATAAGAAGCGATTTCATATTTACGTTGATAAAGTAGAACTAAAAAAACACTGCAAAGAAAAAATACACTTGTAACTCCAACTACTCGCGATTGGAATAGATCAATAAGTAATCCGCTAATAAATGCCAGAAAATAAACATCTTCCTTTTGCGTACATACCGCGTAAGCTATCAGTAAAGCCAAAACCAAAGGCATTGTCGTGACAGTACCTTCAATAAAAGTAAATAAACAAAGGATGACTAAAAATATATATTGCCTCATGGATGTAAAAGCAGAAAAACCAAATTTACTCGTGTAATATCAAATGGCTGGATAATAGTTGCCGTTTGAAATAACGCGCTGGGTGTTTTATTAATCTTGGATAATGTACCAACTACCAACTCAGGCGGAAATCCTTGACCGTTTGCGTCAATATCGCCTTTTGTAACTATGGTATCTTGCGTCTGCAAATTATCTGATAATAATACATTTTCCAAATCAGCTTTACCTCCTCCAAGTCCGTGAACAATACCATCGGCATTGCCGGTCAGCGTTCGCGCTGTAAAAGATATATCCGGATTGGTCAGCAAACTAACTACCGCTAAATTTGGCTGAACCGAAGTTACTTTTCCCACTAACATATTCTTCAGGACAACAACCGTGCCTATTTTTACACCCTGCTCTTTCCCCTGGTCAATGACAATAGTTTCGGGTTTTGATAGTCCAGGAAGAAATCGCGGCATACCGATAATATGAGCCGGTAAAAGATTCGTGGAAGGAATTATTTCCGTAGCGAATTGATCTTTCAAAGCAGCGTTATCGCTCTTTAGTTGGTCTATTTGTAATTGTAAATCAACTAATTTTTGCTGATTTGTTGCTTCCGTACTTCCGCTATTTGCCTGTGCCAAAGCAACATAGGTAGATTCCTGTAGCGGTGTAATATATTTTTCAAGCGCATCAATTGTATTACTTATGAAAAGGAACTTTTGTGAAACAATTATTCCCCCGCTTAAAACAAGAAAAAAAATGAAAATGATAAGAGAAAACAAACGTTTCTGCATACAAAATTTCTAATTCTTAATTTCTAATTTCTAATTTCTAATAACTTTTTAATGATTAATGTTTTAAACATTTAAAATTTAGATTTTATTAAAAATTGAAAATTAGAAATTGAAAATTTGTCTATCCCAGTCCTCCAATAACTTTCACCCGGTTTAGAAGTTCACTATCATCCAAAACTTTTCCCGCACCCCGGACAACAGTAGTTAACGGATCTTCCGCAATAACCACTGACATATGTGTACGTTCAATAATCAGTTGATCCAAACCGGAAAGTAAGGCACCCCCGCCGGTTAATAAAATCCCACGTTCCAATATATCGGCAATTAATTCCGGCGGTGTTTCTTCAATAACTTCGGCAATTGCGTCGATAATTTGGGTCACTATCGGTGTCAACGCTTCCCGCACTTCCGATTCCGATATACGCATACTGCGCGGCAAACCGGTTTCTATATCCCGGCCTCTGACAATGCTCATTCTCTGACCTTTTTCCTCAATAACTTCAACTTCTTTTTCGTTAATGTCATTCTGAATCAAACCTTTGTCATCCTGAACTTGTTTCAGGATCTTTCCCTGAGATGAAGAAGATGCTGAATTCATTTCAGCATGACGTTCATCTTTCTGGATTCCCGCTTTCCCTCCTTCGCGCAAGGCTTCGGAAGGGCGAGGCGCGGGAATGACAGGTGAGGCGGGAGTGACAGCCTTTTCGCTCTTTGTTTTTTGCTTTTTTTCAAACGCGCTGCCAATTGCGATTTTTAAATCTTCAGCTGTTCTTTCCCCCAATAATAAACCATGCCGCAGTCGCATATAATGTAAAATTGCCTGATCCATGTCATCGCCGGCTAATCTTAATGATCGGCTGACAACCGTCCCACCCAAAGCAATCACGGCGATTTCCGTAGTTCCTCCGCCGATATCTACCACCATAATGCCGGTTGATTGAAAAACTGAAATATTTTCACCGATAGCTGAAGCCATTGGCTCTTCAATTAAAAATGCCTCACGAGCACCCGCGCTAAGTGCCGCTTCCCAAACTGCCCGTCGTTCGACTTCCGTGACGCTTGAGGGAATACCGATGACTACACGGGGACGAGCTAAAAGTCCGGGTAAAAAACTTCCCATTTCATGGACTTGTTTAATGTAATGCGTAATCATGGCTTCTGTGGCATCAAAATCAGAAATCACACCACCTTTAAGCGGACGAATCGTTAAAATAGAAGTAGGCGTCTTACCAACCATTTTTTTAGCTTCCGAACCGATTGCTATTATTTTTTTGCTTTTTTTATGTCTGGCAACAACCGAAGGTTCACGAATTACAATGCCTTTACCTTTTACATAAACTAATGTATTTGCGGTACCTAAATCAATACCTATGTCATGGGAAAAAAGAGAAAAAAATTTGTTTAACATACATATTCAAACCAAGCTCATTCTAACACCAATTAAACTATGCTACAATAGAAAAATGGGAAAATGGATTGACTACTGTACAACAGCCATTCGTTATTCAATCTACGCGCTTTTTTTCTTTGTTCCCCTCTTCTTTTGGTCTGATACCTCCGAATTATTTGAATTCAATAAAATGTGGCTAACATTCTGGCTAAGCTTGGTCATTTTTGCCGCTTGGGGCAGCAAAATGGTACTGGAAAAGCAATTCATAATTCAACGAACGATTTTTGATATTCCACTTCTTCTCTTTTTAGTTTCGCAAATTATTTCAACCATTTTTTCTATGAATTCATATATTTCCTGGTGGGGCTACTATTCTCGTTTCAACGGTGGGCTACTCTCCACAATCACTTATCTATTTTTATATTATGCCATCGTGACTAACCTAAAAAAACAAGATATCCTAAAGCTTTTGTGGATATCGGTTATTAGCTGCGTTTTTGTAGCGCTTTGGGGATTACCTTCACATTTCGGTTATGATCCGACTTGCCTGCTGTTCCGCGGTACATTTGACGTGTCTTGTTGGACAGATGCCTTCAAACCAACAGTGCGTATTTTCTCCACGCTTGGACAACCGGACTGGATGGCCGCTTATCTTAGTATCCTTTTACCGATAACCTTCGCCTTGGGAATTAGAAAATTCTTTAACTCCAATTCATTATCTAACTCCTTCCAATCTTATACCTTAAACCTTACAACTTATCTCTTACTAATCATTCTCTTCTATTTCGACCTGCTTTTTACCAATACACGAGCCGGCTTTGTCGGCTTCTGGATTGCCGATATTATCTTTTGGCTGGTAATTCTTTTTACCCAAATTTTTTCGCGCAAAGTTTGGTTACAATTAGCAATTACTGTAAATGTATTGTTACTTTTATGTAACTTTTTCTTCCGTACGCCAATTGATCAACTCAATAAATTCACCCTTAATGCAATTACGTCTCACTTTTCCGTTCAAACATCCCCACTCGCCAAGACTTCATCTACCGATAACAGCATAACCGACTCCGGAACTATTCGTCTATTGGTTTGGCAAGGCGCGATTAAAGCTTGGGAAGCTCATCCAATCTTTGGGACAGGTGTTGAGACATTCGCTTTCGCCTATTATCAATACCGACCGGTTGCCCATAATATGACCAGCGAATGGGATTATCTTTATAATAAAGCTCATAACGAATACTTAAACTATTTGGCGACCACCGGCATTGTCGGACTGGGAACATATTTGCTTTTCATTTCCTGGTATATGATTTCTTCAATACTTTATATTTATAAACATCTGCGTGATCCAAAAACGCGGGACGAAGTTTTATGGACAGTTGCTTTTGCATCCGCTTTCATAAGTATATTAGTATCAAACTTTTTTGGCTTCTCAGTCGTGATAATTAATGAATTTCTATTTCTAATTCCCGCTTTCTTTTTGATTTTGACGGGAAAAATTGAAAAAAAACAAAATGATATAGTGAATTCTTCATCAGTCTCTGCCGTTGGGTGGACATTAATAACAATTATCGCTATTGTGGCTCTTTATTATGAACTTATACTTTTTAGTTATTGGAGTGCCGACAGAGCCTACGCCCTGGGACATAATTATGATAGTGTTAGTCAATATCAGCAAGCAAATCAACCACTGGTGGATGCGGTAAATATGCGTCCGGACGAGCCGACTTTCCAGGACGAACTCAGCGTAAATGAAGCGGCCATGGCTGTAATTTATGCGCAGAATAAAGATATGACTAATGCGCAAACTTATGCCAAACAGGCAATTACGACAAGCAATAGCTTGACTACAGAATATCCGTCAGATGTTCTGTTCTGGAAAAGCCGAACGAGAATATTTGTTATGCTCGGAGCATTAAACTCAGACTTTTTAAACCAAGCCTTAATCGCCATTCAGGCTGCTAATACCCTGGCTCCTACCGACGCAAAAATAATGTATAACCTGGGCGTGTTATACGGACGAACCGGAAATGTACAAAAAGGAGCGCAGGTTCTGGAACAAACTATAAAGGCCAAACCCGATTATTCCGACGCGTATTATGCCTTAGGACTTTTCTATCATACTCTGGCCACCGATAAAAACGGAAAAGTCATTGATCCGCAAATGCAGCAAAAAGCAATTGAGCAAATGCAATTTATTCTAACTAATTTAGATTCTAAAAATGCAGATGCACTGAAATCACTCAAAGACTGGGGAGTAAAATAATTTTCAAGCTCCAAGTACCAAGGCTCAACGAAATTTAAAATCTCAAGTTTTAAAACATTATAAAATTGTGATTTGATTGAAAATTGAATTTTGGAATTTAAAAATTCGATTACCCAATCTCCTAATTTAGAATTTACTAATTCTATAGTATAATACTGCTAATATAGCACAGCTATTATAAACCTATGCTTTCTATTATAAATGCCCCACAGGACGTTTTATCACAAACAGCCAAACCGGTTGAAAAAATCGACGCCTCGGTTAAAGTGATAATTAAGGGCATGGAATCGGCGTTAATTAATTCTACCGATCCCGAGGGTGTAGGATTGGCAGCACCGCAGGTCGGCAAATCATTACAAATTTTTATGATCAAAGCGTCACCCGATGCCAAACTACAGGTCTTTATTAATCCGCTACTTACCATCCCGGAGGTAGTAACGCCAAAAGGTGAAAAAACTAAAAAGAAAAAAGGAAAAAAGAGTAAAGGAGTTACCTTGGAAGGCTGCTTATCGCTCAAAGATATTTGGGGAGTCGTGCACCGTTTTCCAAAAGTACATTTGTCCTGGCTGGATGAAAATGGAGACAAACACGAAAAGGATTTTAGCGGCTTTATGGCAACAATTATTCAACATGAATATGACCATCTGCAGGGAATTTTATTCCCCAAACGCGTATTAGAACAAAAAAATCAATTATATAAATCAATCAAAGACGAAAACGACGAAACGATTTTTGAAGAACTGAATATCTAATCGCGAATCTATTGCGAATATATGCTAATTGATGCGAATAAAAATTATTCGTACTCATTCGAATTAATTCGTAATTGATTAGCATTTTTCATTTATGAAAATAGTCTTTTTCGGCAATTCCAAATATTCCACCATTGTTGAGGCAAGCTTAATTAGCCATTTTGGACTAAAGGCAGTCGTTACACTTCCCGATCAGCCAAAAGGAAGAAAAAAAATATTAACGCCAACGCCGGTCAAGCAACTGGCGGAAAGAGATAATATCCAAGTCATTAGTGCAAATAAACTTGATGAACAAATTATTAATCAAATCAAAAATTTAGAACCTGATTTTTTAGTAGTCGCTGATTACGGATTGATACTACCAACCAGTCTTTTACAAATTCCTAAATTTGCCCCACTCAACGTTCATCATTCGCTATTACCCAAATACCGCGGACCGGCCCCTGCGCCTTTCGCAATTTTAGCAGGCGAAAAAACTTCCGGAGTAACGATCATAAAAATGGTAAAAGACGTAGACGCCGGTGATATTTTGGCTCAAAAAGAATATACGATTGCCCCCGATGAAACAACCGATTCATTATTGATAAAATTAAATACAATTGGTGCCAAACTTATTATTTCGGTTCTTGAAGAATTTTCCATTTATCAAACCAAGGCCACGTCAAACGTGGCTGCGGCAAAAGCGCAGGATAATTCTCAGGCCACTTTTACCCATTATATGTCTAAACAAGACGGATTTATTGATCTAAACAATCCGCCGACAGCGGAGAAATTTGACCGCATGGTTCGCGCGTTCTACCCATGGCCAAGTGCATGGAGCACACTTAGAACAAAGAACATTGAACAAAGGATAAAATTTCTGCCGGAGAAAAAAATTCAAATGGAAGGGAAAAAACCTGTTGATCTGGAGACATTCTATCGAGGCTATCCGGAATTAAAAGAAAAAATCGAGAAACTATATTTGTCATCCTGAATTTATTTCAGGATCTTCTGTCATTCCCATGCGCCGCTTCAAAGAAGCAAGTACCCTTGGGGTGAAAATGGGAATCTTTCCGAAAAGATTCCGGGTCAAGCCCGGAATGACAAAGGGCAAATAGTTAAGCAGCAACAACTGGGGCTGTTTTTTCTTCTTTCGCTGCTTTCTGTTCTTTACTCACGGCTTTATACATCCGCAAACACTTCACGCATAATTTCATTCTTTTTCCAATACCATTAAGAACGATACGTGCTGTTTGTAGATTAGGTTTAAATTTTCTGTTGGTACGGTTTTTGGCGTGCGACACATTGTGTCCATACATTACGCCTTTACCGCAACTCTCACATTTCATTGCCATAGACAATTACCTCGACACCTAGTATACTAAAAAACTGACAGGTTTACAACCCTGTCATCCTGAGCTAGATTCAGGATCCCCTTGTCATTCCCGCGAAAGCGGGAATCCAAGGACTAGATTCCGGATCAAGTCCGGAATGACAAACTTTATGGATGCATTATTAAATCCAATTTTTATTACTGACTTGGTTGTCCTGATTTTCTCGGCGATTTTACATGAAATTGCTCATGGCTATGTGGCCGACCGTTTGGGCGATCCCACTGCCAGACTTTTAGGCAGATTGACACTGGATCCAAGACCACATATCGACCCGATTATGACGCTGGCTTTGCCGATTCTATTGGTTCTTTCCGGCTCTCCTGTTATTTTTGGCGGTGCCAAGCCCGTACCGGTTGATCCCTTCAATTTGCGCGACGGACGCAAAGACCTGGCTTTAGTTTCTCTATGCGGTCCTTTAACCAATATTATCTTGGCTATTATAGCCGGTTTACTCCTTAAACTATTACTGCCAACTTTACTTCAGCAGTCATTTTTCGTCGCAGCCTTCACTTTTCTTCTGCATGAAATTCTAAAAATTAATTTACTTTTGGCTATCTTTAATCTTCTGCCGATTCCTCCACTGGACGGCTCAAAAGTCTTTTCTTTATTATTGCCGGAAGCCGAGGCGAATTCCTATTTGAGTTTAGGCAACTTTGGCGTTCTCATTCTATTTTTTCTTTTGGCATTTCCTCTCGGCAGTTTCTCTTTATCCGGCTTGATCAGTAACATTTTTACCTTCACTTACGGCCTTTTCGGACTACCAATGTAAAACTCTTATATCCCTTGACTTTCAAAAATGCAAATCATATACTGATTTTGCTCTTTGATACACGAGAATAGTTGACAATTTTTTCTCTACAAATTCTTTTTACTTGAGGTACCTCGCTTAGCGAGGGACGGGGTGCATTCGGATATGCTGAGGCATATTTGAGAGCCCACCTATTATATCTTAAGGGGAAAAAACAACTATTTCGTTTCAAAGGGCATTTGAACTTATCGAATCTAAAACAAAACCACTCCAATTGGGGTGGTTTTTTGTGGATTTATTCTTTTTTATTGAGCCGGTTGTGAGAATCGGACTCACGGCCTAGATATTACCAATATCTTGCTCTACCACTGAGCCAAACCGGCAGAAATGTGCCCTTCATGCACTTTCATTCGAACACCTTTTAGCCTGGATCGACCATTTGATCCGGGATTACTAGAAATACTTCAGATAATATCAGGTTGAAAAAATGATATATTCATTCTCTTTGCAAGCAGTTTCATGCGTTCATCTTTTGTAAGAATAGGATAACTATTTCGATCGGCTGTTGCGAGTACGAGAGCATCAACAAAACTTATATAATGGCTGTTAAGATATTCAAAATAGATATCTTTGGCGTATTGGAAGGTTTCTGTATCGGGCACAATGAGTGTGCAATCCGTTGTAAGGTTTTGCATATACTCAGTCGTAAGTTGTTGTATTTTTCGCTTGTCTTCAATTTGTAAATTATAGCGAGAAGGAACAACCTGCATCATAAACGTTTCAAATTCACCAAGGATAAAATCAGGAATTGCTCGATCAACAAGGGATACAGTTTCATAGAAATGAAGATATTGCCGTGTTACATCATCGTTTTCGTAGTTTTGGAGAAGATATGCAGCATGAATATTTGTGTCAACTAGATACATACAATCAATTATTTCTCTCGCATGAAGTCTGAAGATGCTAATGCAGCGAAATCTGTATCGATAGTATCGGTAGTAACAGCAATTTTTTTTGAAAACGCTAATGCGTTAATTTTTGCCCCCATTGTTTTATTAAATTGTGTTAATTTTTTTTCTTCTTGCCCACTGCGTATTTTCTCGTATTCTGTTACCAAAACGTCGATAATTTGTGCTTTAGGTTTATTCAATTGTGTTGCAAGTTGCTGTAATTGTTGATAAGTAGTAGGACTAACATTGATAGATTTATACATAACATACACATGTTAACACACGTTATGTGTGTTGTCAATAGCTAGTTGAAGCTATAGAAGGAGCGGCGCATTTAGTGCTGAGTGAGGGACTCGAACCCCCGAAGGCCTTTCGACCGCGTCGTCTACAGCGACGAGCAATTGCCACTATGCGAACTCAGCATGTTGTTTTACATTATATTCATTCCAACTTTTTTTTCCAAGAGATATATGCACTTTGTTAATTACTTTTTCAGCAGGTATAAAATAACTTTCTCCATTACTACAATATACAAATAAATAATCAAAGTCATTTTCCTTATACTTTATATAGTATGTTTTTTCTCGATAACCCCCAAATGTTCTTAAATCAACTATATATGCTCCACTTGTCTCTTGAGCACTCGAATATTTACACTGAATTTTCTTTAAACAGTTATTTTCGTCTATGACAAGATCATATTTATCACAATCAGCAACAGGCAATAAGACAGTTTGTCCTTTTGAAATAAAATAACCTATTGCTTCTCCTATTGCTAAACTGCCTTTTCTTTTTGAATTCACAACCACATATTACATGGTTGATACTCGGGTGTCAATGCTTCTGAGCCTCCTGACAGAATCGAACTGTCGTCTTCAGTTTACAAAACGGGTGCTCTGCCATTGAGCTAAGGAGGCATGCTGTGCTATTTTATCAAACTCAACCCTTACTCACAAGAAGCGTATTCCTTTTCTGCCTCAAATTGTGTATAATAGAGTTCACTATGGCTAAAAAAGGCGATCATAGAATTATAATTGGGCTCGTTTGCTCTGTTTGCAAAAACAGAAATTACGTCACAACCAAAAACAAGCTAGAAACTCCGGAAAAATTATTGTTGAATAAATTCTGCAATACTTGCCGAAAAGTAAATCCGCACAAAGAGACAGAGAAATTAAAATAATTTCCAATTTTCAGTTTTCATTGAATTTTCAATTAGTCATTGATGCATTGAAAATTGGTCATTGATTGAAAATTGTAAATTGAGAATTGAAAATTCGCAATTTCCTCTTTATACTTAATCCCAAATACATTATACTTATACTAACCTAGGGGTGTTCGTTAATGGCTAAACGGGGCGCCTCCAAAGCGCTTCCTGGGGGTTCGAATCCCTCCACCCCTGCTTAGTCATTATAGACTTTGTTGCCTCTCCGCAATATAGCCATATTATGG
>DATKGO010000008.1:0-29252 GCA_035510695.1 Patescibacteria group bacterium
AATCCCCGCTTTCCTAAGGCAAAAGAATTGAGGCTAATTCTTGTTTTTTAAGAATTAAAATAAAAAAACGATCTCACGCTCCCTAATAATAACACCTTAGCTAGGTGTTTTTTTGTTGTTACAGGGCAATCATAGCATGTCGATTTTGACATGTACAAGTGGGAGCACGCCAGATAGAAATAGTGCGTCTACTGCGCCGAAGCTAGAATTTAATTGTATAATAGTTACTTATGAAGAGTAAGTTTCAGGACGGGAAGGAATTTTTGTACCTAGGTGAAAAGTACAAATTGAAAATTGACAACTACAAGACAATAAATATTAACGAAGGTTTTTTGTGTTTTCCCCAATTTATGTCATTTCGCATAGAAAAAGAATTGGATAAATGGTATCGCGATAATGCCTTGGAACATATTGCACAGAGAGTCCAGTATTACGCAAAAAGGATGAATGTTGAATACCTAAATATTTCTATTGCCGATACGAAATCTCGCTGGGGTGCTTGTACACATGATAACAGGTTACAATTTAATTGGCGTTTAATTATGACGCCGCATGCGGTACTTGACTCAGTAGTTGTGCATGAATTGGCGCATACGTTGGAGAAAAATCATTCCCGTAATTTTTGGATTCACGTGAGAAAGGTTTTACCCGGATATACTGCATATCGTCAGTGGTTAAATCATAATGGAAATAAACTTGTTATTTAGAGTTTTATTATTACTGTAAACCTATATAGTCTATTTTGGGGAAAACTATTTTTATTTCCTTCCAGAATTTATCGGCAAGACTGTTTGAAAATTTTCCATATTTGCCAGATTCCGATTTTAAACACAGATTATTTTCCCAACGTTTTACGATATGTAAAATCTCCTGACCTTCTTCGTTAAATTGTTTCTGCCACTTTTCCGGATCCTGCATATATTTATCATGAATGAGTTTAAAACGGTTAAAAATATCCTGATGAGCAATCAGCATATCTTGAACTTGTTGTTTATATTTTGTCATGCATATTATCCTAATACATTTTTACTTATTTCGTCAATGTTAATTTTTCAAAAAAGCTCGAACTCTTGCTATAAAAAATAAAAAGGGTTAATATAGTTTTCAAATAGTATGAATATATTTTATATAGCAATGAACGCATTATTACTTAAATATCCTGATCGAAAAATCGAAATTAAAATCGCTTACAATAAATTGAAAGATAAGTCGGCTCCCAAAACTGTGGAAGAAGCCATGCAGATGTTTTATAAAGAGATGGGAATCTCAATTAAGTTATAAAGTTCATCAAGTTATAATGTTATAAAGTTGACGGTCAAATTTTACTTGAATAGAAAAAGAGTTTCCGCTACAATTGAAGCTATATGTTTAAGCCCGTAAATTCCAACGTTGATTTCCCCGCTCTGGAGCATGATTTACTTAAACAATGGTACGAAAAAGGAATAGTTGATAAATATTTACATAGAAATGATTCTTCAAAGAAGAGATTTTCGTTTTTAGACGGTCCGATTACCGCCAATAATCCCATGGGAGTTCACCATGCCTGGGGAAGAACTTATAAAGATCTCTGGCAGCGATTTTATAACATGCGTGGTTTTAGACAGCGTTTCCAAAATGGTTTTGATTGCCAGGGTTTATGGGTGGAAGTGGAAGTGGAAAAAGAATTAGGTTTGAGATTTAAAAAAGATATAGAAAATATAGTTGAGGGTGATAAAAAAGCCAGTATTGCTAAATTTGTCGATCTTTGCAAGCAGCGGGTATTGAAATATAGCGGAATTCAGACTGAGCAAAGTAAACGACTTGGTTACTTCATGAATTGGGATCATTCTTATTACACCATGTCGGATGAAAATAATTACATGATTTGGTATTTCCTCAAGGCTTGTTTTGAAAAAGGTTGGATATATAAAGGTAAAGACAGTGTTCCGTGGTGTCCGCGCTGCGAAACAGCAATTTCTCAGCATGAAATGTTAACTGAAGATTATAAAGAAGTAGTTCATGAAGCAATATATATTGAATTTCCAATTGTCGGCAGAAAGAATGAATTTTTATTGGTATGGACTACTACGCCTTGGACAATTCCGGGAAATATCGCAGTCGCAGTTGATAAAAAATTAGATTATTCATTAGTTGAGGGAATGGATGGTAATTTATTTTGGATTACAAAGGATAGAATTGAGACAGTATTTAAAAAGGAATATAAAAGAATTGTAAAAACAGTAAAGGGTAAAGAATTGGTAGGTTTGAAATATAAAGGTCCTTTTGATGATTTAGAAGGTGTGGCAAAAGTTGCTAAAGCAAATCCTGAGACATTCCATACGGTTATTGAAACAGATGATTTGATCATGCCGATAGCTACGACCGAAGGAACAGGGTTGGTACATACCGCAGTATCTGCGGGATCAGAGGATTTTCGTTTAGGTAAGAAATTAGGATTACCCATGATTCCTCTTATTGAGGATAACGCAAGTTATTTACCGGGTTTGGATTTTCTATCTGGACAAAATGCCAAGAAACATCCGGAAATTATTTTTAATTATCTTAAACAGAGAGAGGAGAAAGGCGAGAACTGGATATTTTTGATTGAAAGATATAAGCATCGCTATCCGGCTTGCTGGAGATGTAAAACAGAATTGGTTTGGAAAGTGGCGGATGAATGGTATATCTCGATGGACCGGACCGAGCGAGAGCGAGGGAGGTCGCCTGCGAGCGTCAGCGAGACAGGGGTGGACCGGAAAGAAAACATTGGACAAAAAACAAAAAACAATAAACAGGGCAAGACGTTGAGAGAACAAATGGTTGAAACGGCGAAAATGATTGAGTGGCATCCGGATTTTGGTTTGGAGCGCGAATTGGATTGGTTGAAAAACATGCATGATTGGTTAATCAGTAAGCCAAATCGTTATTGGGGATTGGCTCTGCCGATTTTTGAATGCAAAAAATGCGGAGAATTTGAAGTTATCGGAAGTTACGAAGAATTAAAAGAAAGAGCTGTAGAAGGCTGGGAGAAATTTGAAGGACATACGCCGCATAAACCCTTTATTGATGATGTAAAGATAAAATGCAAAAAATGCGGTGAAATAGTTTCAAGAATTAATGACGTAGGAAATGTTTGGTTGGATGCCGGTATTGTTCCGTTTTCAACCTTTGTAGATCCAATTAGCAAAAAACTTAGTTATACCAGCGATAAAAAATATTGGCAGGAATGGTTTCCGGCAAATTTGATCACCGAATCATTCCCCGGACAATTTAAAAATTGGTTTTATTCCATGATTGCCATGTCGACAGTTCTAGAGAAACGTAATCCGTTTGAAAAAGTTTTGGGATATGCGTCTGTACTGGCAGAAGACGGAAGACCAATGCATAAGTCATGGGGGAACGCGATTGAGTTTAATGAAGGAGCGAATAAAATCGGCGTTGATGTTATGCGTTGGATGTATGTGAATAATGATCCGGAACAAAATTTACTTTTCGGTTATAAAAAAGCCGATGAAACACGCCGCAGGTTCCATTTGATGTTATGGAATATTTATAATTTCTTTGTTTTAAATGCAAATATTGATAAATGGGAATCCGATTGTCATGCTGAACTTGATTTAGCATCCAGTGGATTCCGTGTCAAGCACGGAATGACAGGTGGGAAAAATGTTTTGGATACATGGATTTTGAGTCGATTAAATAACACAATTAATTCTGTTACAACTTCTTTGGAACAATTACAAGCGCAAAAAGCCGCGCAAGCCATTGAAGAATTCGTCAGTGATTTATCACTTTGGTATATTCGTAGAAGTAGAGATAGAGTAGGCCCAACAGTTGAGGACGGTGAAGATAAACAAGCGTTTTATCAAACATGTTTTGAAGTTCTAATAACGCTTAGTAAATTGATTGCTCCATTTATGCCATTTATGTCGGAAGAGATTTATAGAAATTTGACCGGTGAAGAATCAGTGCATTTAGCCGACTGGCCGGAAATTGATAAAGAACAAAGAACAAAAAACAGTGAATTTGAAGAGCAAATGAAGCTTATTAGAAAGATTGTTGAAATGGGATTGGCACAAAGAAAAAATAATCAGATTAAGGTTAGGCAACCGTTGCGAGAATTAAGAATAATGAATAAAGAATTAAGAGATAATGCATTGCTGCAATTAATAAAAGACGAATTGAATGTGAAAGAAATAGTTTTTGAAAAAGGAGAAGGAGAAATGAATGTTGCTTTGGATATAAACATTAGTCCCGAGTTGAAAGCAGAAGGAATGGCTAGAGATATTATTCGGCAAATTCAGGAAGAGAGAAAAAAATTGGGGACGACATTGGACGAAAAAGTAAATGTTACATTGCCGACTTGGCCGAAAGAGTTTGAATCGTATATTAAGTCCCAGGCACTGGTGGAGAATTTGGAAAAAGGGGAAGAATTCAAAGTAAATAGAATTTAATAATAGAACAATTTAGCAATATAATAATTTAACAATTATTTTTCTTCGCTTATGCATAAAAATATTTTCTCGGTTGACTGGTATTTATTCGGACCGGTGGTCGTTCTTCTTATTCTTAGTTTAACTATTCTTTCATCTTTAAGCATAGATCTCTTTAAATCCCAACTGATATCGGTAATTGTAGGATTAATCGTTTATTTTATTTTTGCCAACTTGAGGTTTGATGCTTTTAAACCTTTTTCTTTGCCTATTTATCTGGGTTCTTTAGTTGCTTTAGGAGTTGTTTTATTGTTGGGTTTTGAGAGTCATGGTGCTGTCCGTTGGATTCAGTTTTTAGGAACCAGTATCCAATTCTCCGAACTTTGTAAACCTCTTTTGGTTATTGCACTGGCGAGTTATTTGGCAGATACGGATAATAAAAACGTTAAGAGTTTATTTGTAATTTTATTATTACTTATTCCGGTGGTTTTATTTATTTATCTGCAGCCGGATTTGGGAAACGCTATTATTTATATAGCTGCGACGTTTTTCGTTTTACTGGTCTTTGGTTTTCGTTTGCGCTGGTTTATAGCTAGTTTAATACCTGTTGTTCTTTTATCTCCTGTTTTTTGGGTCAAAATGCATGATTATCAAAGATTAAGAATTTTAACCTTTTTTCATCCGGCTAATGACCAGTCAGGCGCTTCCTATAATGCCATGCAGGCATTAATCGCGGTAGGATCGGGAATGTTTTGGGGAAGAGGACTGAGTGAAGGCACACAGTCGGGTTTGCGTTTTTTGCCGGAGCGCCAAACTGATTTTATTTTTGCCTCTTTGACGGAAGGACTGGGATTTGTCGGCGGTGTCATAGTCCTGGCTGCCTTTGCTTTTTTGTTATACCGAATGTACGTTATTTTTACCCGCTGCAGTGATCCGTTTGGGAAAGTTGTAACAGCCAGCGCGTTTATACTTTTACTCATTCACGTATTTCTTAATATTGGGATGAATATCGGTTTAGTGCCTATTGTCGGCGTTACTTTGCCGTTTCTTTCTATCGGCGGAAACTCGCTTATTGCCAATTTTGTTCTACTGGGTATGGTGACCGCAGTCAGCAAAACGGTTAATCAGCGTGAAGTGCTAGAAATCCGCTGAGAAATTTGCTATAATTCACTGATACTATGAAATACGCAGTAATTCGAACCGGCGGAAAACAATATAGAGTGGCTGAAGGCGATACAATTACAGTTGAAAGGCTTCCTTTGGAGGAAAAAGCGGAATTTGTGTGTGAGGATGTGTTGTTAATAAATAATGACGGATCGGTAAAAGTCGGGACACCGGCCGTTGCCAAAGCCAAAGTCACTGGAACGGTTGTAAGCCATGTTAAAGGTGAGAAAATCCGAGTCGGCAAATATAAAGCAAAAGTTCGTATCCGAAAAGTAACAGGTCATCGTCAAAGCCTTTCTCAGGTTCAAATCACGAAGATTGTTTAAAGTAAATAATTACTATTGACATCCGTGAAAAATCTGTTTAGAATAAGTCTAGTTTTCACGAGAATAATATGGCACATACAAAAGCACAAGGATCAGTCAGAGGAAACAGAGATTCCATCGCCAAACGTTTAGGCGTTAAGTTATATGGTGGAGAAAAAGTTATAAATGGGAACATTATAATCCGTCAGAAAGGAACGAAATTTTTCCCCGGAGATGGTGTTAGAATGGGCGGAGATTACACGCTTTATGCTGTCACAGAAGGTGTAGTAAACTTTAAGCAAAATAAAGGTAAACAAATTGTAGAGGTTATTCATGGATAACGATCGAATATTTGAATTAAACATTAACGAACTTCAGTCAAATCCGCTTCAACCGCGTGGAGTTATTACTCAAGAATCATTGGCCGATTTAGTAGAATCAATTAAAGAACAAGGACTTTTGGAGCCTTTGGTTGTGGCGCAAACGCCGGCCGGTTATCAAATTATCGCGGGCGAACGCCGTTGGAGAGCTGCCAAATTGGCAGGAATGGTGAAGGTTCCGGTTGTAGTTCGCGTTACTACTCCGCAGGGAATGCTGGAAATGGCGATCGTCGAAAATGTTCAGCGCGAGGATTTGAATCCAATTGAAAGAGCTTTGGCATATAAGCGATTGATTGATGAATTCGGACTTGGGACCAACGAAGTTGCCAAACGAGTCGGTAAAAGCGCACCGGCCGTATCTAATACCATTCGTTTATTGTCACTTCCTGATGCCATTAAAGACGCGTTAGTTGCTGGAGTAATCACCGAAGGGCATGTTCGTCCGCTTATTTCCTTGGGAGATCCGAAATTGATGCTTGAAGTATTTAAGAAAATTTTGCGCGAAAATGCTACTGTTCGCCAAACGGAAGAGATTGCACGACAAATTAAAGGCGAAGTACAAAAAGCTGAGCCACATGAGGCCAAGACTAAACTTTGGATTCCTGAACAGGACGCAATGGCGAAAGAATTAAAAGAAAAATTTGAGTTTAGTAAAGTGAAAATCGATCAGTCGAGTAAATTGGCGAGAATTGTTCTTGAAGTAAAAGGCGATTTGGATTCAACAACAGCCAAGATAAAACAGATCCACGATATTCTTCTTCAATCCGCATAAATATTCGGGAAATTTATTTATTTCTTCGTGAAAAATTATTGTTATGTTTTGATATATTTCAGACTATTGACAGCAGAAAAATGTAATAATATACTCATCTATAGTTGATGAGTATATCAGTAAATTTATAGAATAAATTTAATTGAAGAATAACTATAAATTAAGCTTAGATATATTCATCACAGGCCTTTGTCCAGATTTAAGGTTGATTGTGATTACATTCAATTATTATTTTTACCTTAGACGCCAACTTATTTTTTCGTTAAAACGAAAAATCTGAGTTGGTTTTTTTGTGAAAAAAAGCGAAGCCCGCCTTCGTTGAAGCTTCGGCGGGTGAGAGGAGGTGAAAAATAAATATGAATAAATTAGCAGTAACAGCTGCATCAGCAGCTTTATTACTCGCGTCAGTCGTGCCAGCATTTGCAGCAAATAATGTTTACTCGATTGCTAATAGTGGAATAAATTTCTCTCAAGGTGGCAATATCCTTACAGGATATTCTGATTCCAATGGAAAAGTTGTCAATAAAGGAAAGGTAAATTCATCAAATACAGTGGTTTCAGTCGCTAATAGTGGAGTAAATTTCTCTCGCGGCGGTTCTATTAGTACCAGTTACAATGCACCTACCGTTTCTAACGGAGCTGTAGTAAATGTTGGAGGTCGATCAGGATCTACATCAAATACAGTAGTTTCTGTTGCCAATAGTGGAGGAAACTTCACAAGTGGAACAGGTACTATAACAACTGGAGGCTCCAGTTCAAATGGAGTTATAGTTAACGTGGTAAATACACGTATCAACAATTAATTTTTTATAGTTCTGGGGGAATTGCAATCCTGCTCTTCCCCCAGACAGGATTAAATAAATAATCAAATAAATGAATGAATTTAAAAACAAGATTACTCAAACACTAGCTATATTTTTGATTTTTACGCTTTTGTTTGCCTACTCAGTGCCGTATAAAGTATTTGCGGATGGCGATGATGCGACACCCACCGATACTCAAACACAAACCGATACAAATACACCAACGCCGGATCAAACTACTCCTACGACGCCTCCATCAGATACAGTTATTCCAACAGAGACAGGGTCTGCGGACACTGTCACACCGACCACAGCAGATGTAAGTCCAACCGAAATTTCAAATCAAAATATGCAAGTGGATGATTCATCCGATACTCCCACACCTGATTCCACAATTGATAATTCAGCGGATATTTCAAACATTGCCACCGCGTCCGCGGATACAGGAGACAACAGTATTGATGCCACCTCTTCATCGTCAACGGCAACTGATGATCAAACGCAGGACAGCGATTCTTCTCAGTCTTCAAGTTCCGGTAATTCCAACAATTCTTCCGGCCAGAATTCTTCATCTTCAAATATTACTACCGGTGATGCCACATCTTCGGTTGACACACAAAATATAGTCAATACTACTTCGATAAACTCACAAGTTGTTCGACAAACGATTAATTTATTTGTTGACCAAAACGGAGATTTAAATTTATCTTCTCCTTCCACTTTGGCCAGTGATATCGTATCGGCACATCCTGATGATCCGGAAATAAACGTTAAATTAACCGATATAAATAATTATACTTATCTTTCCAATACAATTATTTCAACTGCTAATTCCGGGAATAACCAAATTAATGTCGGTGGAGACGCTGAGATTTCTACAGGTAATGCCTGTTCTTTGGTTTCTTTTTTAAACCAGGTTAATTTTACTATCATTAATTCGACAATTCATATAATTACGATTAATGTTTTTGGAAATTTAAACGGCAACATTATTTTACCGGAAAATATTACTTCTGCTCCGACTGATTGTCCAGAGTGTAGTATTTCCGCGAATATAAATAATACTGCAGTTGTAAATAATTCCGTCAACGCGAGTGCTGACAGCGGCGATAACAATCTAACGACGACAGATTCCAGTGCCAGTGGAAGCATTACTACCGGAAGCGCGCAAACGGCAGTAGACGCGCTAAATGTGGTAAATACAAACGCAAACAATGTTAATTTCGGTGGATTATATATTAATTTGTTTGGTACTTGGAACGGAAAATTCCTCGGCTGGAATAATTTAGATCCACAAAACGGAGGTGCTAGTTTGGCTTTGGAAAGCTTGACAGCGAATCAAACGTCGGATAGTACATCAAATACTACATACAATATCAATAATACTGCCGTAGTTAATAATGACATTATTTCAAGTGCCAATACCGGGGGGAATACCATAAATGCCGCAAGTGGAGCTATCCAAACCGGAAATGCACTATCTGAAGTTTCTTTATTTAACTTTGTGAATTCAAATATTATTAATTCTTCAGGTTACTTCGGTTTCATTAATATTTTTGGTAATTTGAATGGCGATATCGGTGGCGAAAATGAGTTTATTACGCCCATTTCGACACCGAATCCTGGGGATAATGGTGGAGATAACTCGGGCAGTTCGGGGTCGGGAAGTTCAAATTCGGATAAAGAAGATGGCGGAGCACTATCCTTGTCGCAGACTAACAATGTCGGAGATTATGTTTTTCCGGGGGATACGGTTACGGTTTTTCTAACCGGTAAAAATACGGGTACCGGGAAAGTCTATGGAGCAACTCTGACATTGCATCTCATGAAAGACGGAATAGATATGGGTGACCCCAGTTATTCAATCGGTGATATTCCGGCAGGCGTTTCATTTTCTCTGACATCCGGATTGGTATTGTCCGAAAAAGCGGAACCCGGAGAATATATTTCGCATGCTGTTTTAAGCGGAACCACCGGTAATGATGACACAGGAGTTAGCGCCGGCAGTGACAGCAGTTTTCAGGTTAGACAAAACGGCACGTTTATATCAAATCTCAACGCTACTTCGAACACTCCACCGCAATCAAAACCGCACAAATCGGTTTTGGGCTTATTGACCAGTAAAAAAATCTACGCGCACGATTCTTATTTAATACCTGTTCTATGGATGTTTATCGTTATATTGGTGCTAATGAAGATAGTAAGAGACAGATCTAAATTGACAGCAGTTTGGTATTATGTAGCGAAGAGAAAAAGAAATAATAATTAGTTTGTAGATATATAAGGATTTTTGATTAGCCTCATATTTGCAATCGGCCAGTAAACAAAATAGGATTTTCCTACAACTGCTTCAAATTTTACAAAGCCAAATGTTCGCGAGTCCGAACTCATAGGGCGATTGTCTCCCATCACGAAATAATTATCAGCAGGGACTGTCACCGGATCGTCGTCTTTAAGAAATGCGCCGCCGTAGGATTTGACGTCACTTGCCAAATAGGCACTTTCATTTAATTTTTCATTATTGATATATACAAATCCGTCGTGAAGTGACACTGTGTTGCCGGGTAAACCGATTATACGTTTAATGTAATCTTTATCCGGCGCATCCGGCGCTTGAAAAACGATCACATCTCCACGCTGTAGTTTATTCATTCTCAGGGTTATGATATTCGTCAGGACGTATTCACCGTCTTTATAAGTAGGGAACATTGAAATACCGTCAACTTGAAAAGGGCGAAAAAGAAAAATATAGATAATTAAAAAAATTGAAGCTGCAAGAATAAGAGTCTGAAAACTGTCGGCTAAAAATGTCCAAATGAATTTTAGAATTCCCATTGTTTAATTTTCCTTTATTCGAGCATATTTGTCAATTGGACAAGTTTTTGTTAAGATTGAAGCGTCAGATTGGCAAATTAGGACTTGTAGCTCAGCTGGTTAGAGCGCTTCATTCACATTGAAGAGGTCAGAGGTTCGAATCCTCTCAAGTCCACATTTTTATTGAGCCATTAAAGCGTTGATGTCTGCAGAGAGGATTGTGTAAGCGTCGGCGGAAATGGTTCTCGTTTGATTTGCCGCCTTCAAAATACTTTCCGCCAATTTTAAAGTTGCCTTCATTAATATTTTGTTTTTGTGTTTATAATTTTCTTCTGCTGTCTTTACCAATGTTGTTAAGGATTCGTAGGAGAAAATGTTTATTTTTTTCAATTTATACAGATTGGATATATCTGAAAGCGTTGAGTCAAAAGTAGTAACAGTAACATCTTCCATAGAAGAGACTTGGTCTTTTTTATATTCCAATGTGAACTGTTTGGTATAACTATTCCCTACTACCCCCGAAAATGTTTTTAGTGAAGCAGTACCATTCGTCTGCAAAGTCTCGGTATTCATAGTATAAGTCACGGGTTTAATTGCAGATAAAGTAATCTTAAAATTGTTATCATTTGGTTTTGCTAGAAGAAAAGTATTTACGCCAATTCCCGCACTTGCGCCGTAATTATTGATGGGAGGTTCATACTGAGAAGTGCCGCCGGGGATGGAATTACCACTATCGTCAGTGACTGAAATTTTTACACTTGGGTTAGTGACTATTGTGATATAGCTTAGGTCAGATTGAGTCGGAGTAAATTGATCCTAAATTTCCCCACACAATATTATCTGGAAAGATATTGATAGAACAAGGTTCTCCGTTTAAGAAAATATCAAGCGCATTATTTGCTACATTTACATTTGCATGATTACATATTGGTTCATTTGATAAGTTAAATGATGTCCATCCGCTTGGGAAAGAATTATATTGATTATTAAAATCATCTTCAAATATAGTTGATGCATAAGCTTTGATATCGTTTACTTGTATATAAATAAATATCAATAAAATATAAACTAAGATTTTTAACATTGAATACTTCATTAATTACATATTAAGTTTATTTTAAGAATTTTTTCAAGTAGTAAAACTGTGCTTTATTGTATATAATGTGGAGAAGTTATTATGAAACTGTGTTTAATTTGTTCAAGAAAAGCTAAGGGTTCATTATGTATTAAGTGTGCTGATGATCCATTCCGGATGGAAAATTACAGAGATTTACTTGCGAAAAATAGGAATTATGATTTATTAAAAAAAACCTACACTAAAAAAATATCTGAGATAAAAGATTTGAACACAGCTGATTTCTGGGACAATAGACTATTCAAAATCCAATCAATAGATGAACAAGATGGAATGGCGAAAGATAGGATTTTTACTACATTAAATTTTATTCCCAACAGAAAATTGAAAATATTGGATATTGGTGCAGGATATGGTTTCATTGAGGAAATTATACAGAAAAGGCATATTAAAGTGAAACTTTTTGGAAATGATATTTCAGGAGCGGCTATAAATAATCTGAAAAAAAGATTTAGAGGAACTTTCAAAATTGAGTCAATATATAATATGAATTATAAAAATGATTATTTTGACGTAGTTTTATTATTAGAGGTATTAGAGCATATTCCGCCAAGTAGAACTTTGAAAATATTAAGCAAAATTAATAAATTAATTAAGAAAGATGGATATTTTATTCTTTCAGTTCCTATGAATGAAGGATTGGAATATATGAAAACAAATAAAAATGGTCATGTTAGAGTTTATACACGAGATATAATATTTTCTGAATTGAAAATCTCAGGTTTTGAGGTTATTAATTATAAAGAATTCTATGCATTTAATAAGTTTTATTTTTTTAAAAAAATGTTAAGTAAACTATTATTAAATAGATGGAAGCCAAATAATATAGTTATTAAGGCAAAGAAAAAATGAGAATTATCTTTTTTACCCGTTTATTTTATCCTCATATCGGTGGGGTGGAGAAACATGTCATGGAAGTTTCCCAAAGTCTTATTGCGAAAGGGCATGAGGTAACCATAATTACTGAAGATTTTATAGGTAAAAATACAGAATTTACCGATGAATATGTAAATAACATTCATGTCTACCGTCTTCCGGTCGGGGAAGACGATTGGTTTAAAAAATTCAGAATTTGGTCTAAGCTTTGGAAACTTAGAAGGATAATTGAAAAAGCAGATGTCATTCACTGTCATGATGTTTTTTTCTGGTATTTACCGTTTTGGTTTTTAAATCCTTTTTTGCCGGTATATACCACCTTTCACGGTTACGAAAGTACGCCGATTAAAAGAGGAGCGATACTGCAGCGAAAAATTGCCGAGAAATTGTCCAATGGAAATATTTGTATCGGAGACTTTATTTCCAAATGGTATGGCACGAAGCCAACTATAGTCTGTTACGGCGGCGTTGAAACAGATGAAAAAAATGTCATGCTAAATTCATTTCAGCGTCCTCAAAAGATCCTGAAACAAGTTCAGGATGACAAGGTTAAGAAAAATGAAAAGGCAAAATATGACGCCGTATTTTGGGGAAGATTGGATGATCAAACAAGTATTCTTTCTTACATAAAAACAGTTGAGTTAGTAAGAAAAAAGATTCCCGATTTTTCGCTATTAACAATAGGTGACGGAAAATATAAAGAAGCAGTTAAAAGTGTAGGGAAAACCATTGATTTTCAAAATAATCCGAACAAATATCTATCTTTTGCCCACTATGCATTTGTTTCGCGATATTTATCCATGCTTGAAGCGATGATTGCTAAAAAATTAGTCTTTGCTTTTTATGATGATGAAATAAAAAAAGATTATTTAATGATGAGTCCGTTTGCCAAATACACAATCATTAAAGGAAGTCCTGAGGAAATGGTAAAATCAATTTTGTATTATAAAAATCATCCTAAAGAAGAAAAAGAAACGGTTGAAAAAGCTTATCAATGGGCTAAAAAACAAACATGGGATAAAGTTAGCGAAATATATTTAGAACTTTGGCATTAATAAGTTTGCTATCGATGAGTAAAAGAAAAATAAGGAATACAAAAGTGAAAAGACTAATGATTCGGGAAAAAATTTGAACCGGTGTTGTAACGAAATTAAGAATTACCAGGTATTTGCCTTTTGGTAAAATGAAAGTGATTATCCCTGGATATTTTTTAGTTTGATACTGAATGGAATAAATTTTATTATTGACCCATAATCTCCAGCGCGGATAATATACGGTGTTTTCTTTTATAGTCATCTGAGTATTTGCGTTAATAATATATTCATGTTTTAAAATTGAATAAGATAATTCTTTTATAACGCCTTTTCCCGACAATATTTCTATATGTTGGTTTGGAATTTTATCTATCCAAGGATGTTTTGCATCAACCCAAATTGGAATTGCCTGGTAAATATTTAAACCCTTACTTGTAGTTAAAGAAGCAGTCTGCGTTAAAGAAGAATCCGTGACGTTTGAGATCATGCCTCTATTTCCCCAATTAAGTATAGTGATAAAAATTGTCAACGAGCAGATGATAATTATCCATTGTGTTTTAAATTTTGATAATACTAATGCGGCCATGAAGGAAGTAATAATGTTTACGGGAAGTAAAACACGGTAAGCAAATTGTAAATGAGAGAGCATGGGAAAGAATTTCCATACAGGATAAGAAATTGACAGAAGCATAAAAAAATAGATGCAAAATATGACAAAAAGAAAATAAGATAAATATTTTTGATTTTTTGTAAATCTTTTTTTAAAGCAATAGATAATAAAAATAACAAAGGTAAAAATTTGAGCATAACCAATAAGTGGAGATAACTCCCCATAATGACCTTGATAAAGAAAGCCCCACCTCCATGGTGAATAGAAAAGACTAGTTATGTTTGGGAAGACAATACTAGAATAAATAGTTTGATTGGTGTTTTGTATTTCATTTAGGGCAGGCAGCCAGTAAAACAAACTTAATAGTAATCCGCTAAATATTGATAAAAATAACATTATAAAAAAATATTTATTTCTTTTTTTAGCTGTGTACCAAAGATATATCGAATATAGAATTATTAAAGGTATAGTTATAAAAGTGAGTTCAATGTGTGATAAAATTAATAAACAAAAAATAAATGATATTAAACAATAATGTTTTTTTGAATATGTTTGTGAATAAGTTTTAAGAAAAAGAAAATATAAAGGAAGAAGTGTAATCATGATTAGTTCTCCAATGTCAGTTCTAAAATTCATATCAATTAAATGATAAGGTGCGTATAAATAAAATATGCCGGCGATTAATCCGGCCTTTGCTCCAAGTTCCTTTTTTATCCATAGATATATTGTCAAACCTGATATTATAAAAGATAATGCAATTAAAACCTTTATACTTAAAATGAACGAAAGACCTCCGAGATGAATAAGAGATATTAGATAGTATGGTAATGGGTAAGAAAAAATAAATGCAGGATATCCATATGTTGCATTCAGGTTAGCGGCCCATTGTGGAAATAAAATACCTGTAGTAAGTGAGGAATAAAAGGACATAGCATGGACAATATGCAAAGTTAAATCACCGCTTTCGTATACTCCGGGTCTGAAGATACTCCATAAAGGTATCAGTGAGCAAAGCAATAATATTAATAAATAGTTAATTTTTTTTCGCTTCCAGAATATATAAACAGTGATAAGAAGAAAAAAAATAAGGGCGGAGAAGAAATTGATTAAGACCATTGATGAATATTTGTTTAACATTTTATTTTTTGGCAATTGCTCACCGGTACAATTATAGCAAAATATTAAACTCTAGTTTGCTATAATATAAAACAAGATGAAGGCGCAAAAGACCACATTTATCGCGACTGTTCTAAACGAAGAGAAGACAATTAGAAAATTTCTTCTCTCAATATTTAATCAAACTATACAACCTGATGAAATCATTATTACCGACGGAGGTTCTAAAGATAAAACGGTTGAAATTATAAAAAAATTTAGTAAAGAAAATAAGTACCCTATTGTTGTTTTAGAGAAAAAAGGTAATAGAGCAGTCGGGAGAAATTTTGCAATTGAAAAAGCTAAGAATGATATTATTTTTTGTTCCGATGCGGGGTGTGTCCTGGATAAAAATTGGATGAAAAATATTTCCAAACCCTTGGAGAATAAAAAAGTTGAAGTAGTTGCCGGTTATTATCGGGGAAAAGCAACGAACGTTTTTCAAAAATGTATCATTCCCTATGTTCTGGTTATGCCGGATAAAGTAACCCCCAAAAGTTTTTTACCCGCAACGCGTTCAATGGTATTTAAAAAATCAATTTGGAAAAAAGTTGGCGGTTTTCCTGAAAAGTATTCACATAATGAAGATTACGTTTTTGCTAAACGTTTAAAGAAAATAGGAGCAATAATTATTTTTGTCGAATCTGCTTTTGTATATTGGATTCCTCCTCAAAATTTATTTAAGACGTATCGTATGTTTTTGCGATTTGCATATGGAGATATGGAAGCGGGAATAATTCGTCCGAAAGTAATTTTAATTTTTTTACGATATTTTTTCGCTATAGCTCTATTTTCGTTTGGTATCCATTATCATTCGCTCTTTATTCTTTATTCTTTATTCTTTATTCTTATTTTATACTTGATTTGGTCTATTAATAAAAATTATCGTTACGTAAGCGATATCCGCGCATTGTATGTTCTTCCTTTTTTACAAATTGTGAGTGATGTGGCTGTTTTAACGGGTACAATATTAGGATTAATTTAATTGTGTTTACAGCGTTAGTTTCTTGATACAATATTAGTATGGGATATACAAAAGACGTTATAAAGGGTGTTTCCTGGACAGGTTTATTGAGTTTCTCGACGAAACTTGTCGGTTTTATAGAAGCATTGATCCTTGCCAGAATTCTTTTGCCTTCGCAATTCGGAGCTTACGGAATCGCAATGTTGGCGCTTGGATTATTGGAAACTCTTACTGAAACCGGAGTCAATATAGTTTTGGTTCAAGAAAAAGAAACCGAGCGTTATATCAGTTCCGCGTGGATAGTTTCAATTGCGCGGGGTTTAATAATTATGTTAGTCCTTTTGGCTGTTTCGCCATTTATAGCCAATTTTTTCCATTCACCCGGTTCATTAATTCTTCTTTTACTTATCAGTATTGTCCCGTTTTTTCGGGGATTTATAAATCCCTCAGTCGTAAAATTTCAAAAAGAACTAAACTTCAGGAAAAACTTTTGGTATCAAATGATTATACTTTTCGTTAACACTGCAATATCTATCACTATTACTTTTATGACTAAACAACCTATTGGTATCATCATAGGACTTTTGGCCGGTGTGATAACAGAATTATTTTTATCGTTTATCGTAGTTTCGCCGCGTCCGCGTATTCAATTTGAAAAAGAATATATTTTCAAGATTTTTCATAGAGGTAAATGGATAACGCTTGGCGGAATTTTTGATTATTTATTTTATAACTCTGATAATATCGCGGTTGGCCGTATTCTTGGAGCAACTTCTTTGGGAATTTATCAATTAGCATATTCCTTGGCTGTTATGCCGCTGGTCGAAATTTCCAACGTGTTTATTTACGTTACGTTTCCCATATTTACGAAATTATCCAATGATCGTCCTCGTTTAAAAAACGCTTATTTTAAAACTGTTTTAGGAATTTGTTTATTAGCCATTCCTTTTGTACTTGTTTTTATTATCTTTCCGCAAATATTTGTTTATATTCTTGGACAAAAATGGTCGGCTATAACTTCTATATTGCCGGTGTTAGCTTTACTGGGATTTGTTAAAGCAATTTCGGGATCTTCATCGGCACTTTTTTTAAGCGAATTAAAACAAAAATATGTTATGTCGATTACGCTAATTACAATCGTCGGTATGTTGCTAGCCCTTGTCCCATTAATTAATCGTTACGGTATGATCGGGGCTGGAGAAGCAGCATTAATCGGTTCGGTCATTCCTTTGCCAGTAATTATTTATTTTATTTGGAAAATATTTAGAAATAAAAATAATACAAGAATATGAAAAGTAAATGGGAAAATCCAAAGTGTAATTTTTGCGGGAGCAGTGAGTATGAGGTTGTTTATGACAATTTTATCGAATGGGCATATGAAGGAAAGTTTGGAATAGTCAAGTGTAAAAATTGTGATCTTTGTTTTACAAGTCCACGTCCAATTCCGAGTGAAATCGGGAAATATTATGAAGCAAGTAGCTATTATGGGAGAGAAATGACACATAAAGAACAGACAGAAAAAAATATCAAAGAACGCGACGCAGCTTTTAGCACGCTTTATGAATTGATTGCACAATTTAAAAAAACAGGTAGAATATTGGACATTGGAGCAGGTATAGGTATGATGTTGAGTAAGTATAAGGATGATGGATGGGATGCTCAGGGTATAGAGATAAGCCCGGAAGCTGTAAAGTTTGCCAAGATACAATACAAACTGCGTTTGCGACAGGGAGATTTTTTTGATTTTTCCTTTCAAAAAAATTCTTTTGATGTAATCGTTTTAAATAATGCTTTAGAACATTTATATAACCCCCAAGAAACAATTGATCGGGTTTATGCATTATTAAAAGATGGAGGGTTAATTGTAGTCGCTGTTCCAAATTGTGAAAGTCTGGGACGGAAAATATTTGAAAAAAAATGGTTGGGTTGGCAGCCTCCAAGACATTTGTACCATTTTTCTGCAAAGACATTAGCAAATATGTTTATACATGCGGGTTTTAAAAATTTGCATGTAGCATATAATTACACAACACAGAATAAATATTCGTTATTTCAGAGTTTGCGTTACGCTTATTCGCCAAAATTTCAGAAAAAATCTGGTGGAGGATTGATGAAAACAGATACTTCAATAAAAAATGGAAAAATTAATATGAATGTTGAGTTAGGAAAAATAGCGGGTAATGTCTTTGCATCAATCGGAGCGTTTATAGAGCCAGCTTTATGTCTTGGAGAGATAATTATCGTTTATGTCCAAAAATAGTATTTAGTTTTGGCCGAATCTAAGTAGAATACATAAAGCTTCATCAGTTATACTAATATGGAAATGAAAAGCCGGGGAGACTGTATAGTTTCAATTATCATAGTGCATTATAAGGCAGACAAATATTTCTTTGCCTGTTTAGATTCGATATATAAAAATAAGCCCAAAGTTTCTTTTGAGATCATAGTGGTGGATAACGATGAGCAAGACACAATTGAACAGAAACTGAAAGAAAAATTTCCCACAATTGTGTATGTTAAAAATACTGTAAATAATGGTTGGGGAGGCGGTACAAATTTAGGCGTAAAATTTGCAAAAGGGAAATATCTTTATTTTTTGAATCCGGACACAATAGTTTTACGGGATGCACTTGATAACAATTATAAATTTATTCAGCAGAATCCAAAAGCTGGCGTGGTTGCATCATTGTTACTTGATGCTAAACGAAAAGTTTATCAGTTACAAGGTACTAAGACTTTAACACCGTTTAGAGCTGTAATTGTGTATTCTTTCTTGAATAAATGGTTTTCCAATAATCCAGTATCGTCTTCATTTTTTTATAAAAATATAAAAAGAGATAAACCATTTATAATAGAAACTCCAATACTCTCTGCATCTATAATAAAAAAAAACATTTTTGAAAAAATAGGCATGTTTGACGAGAATTATTTTTTGTATTTTGAAGAAAATGATTTGGGGAAGAGAGTTGAAAAGTATGGGTACATAAACTATATTAATCCCAATTCGAAAATTGTTCATGTGTGGGAGGCGTCTACAAGCACTAGAAACGACATAAATGAAATTTTTAGAGCAAGTCGAAAATATTATTTTCAAAAATATTACGGGGGCTTTACAGCCTGGTTTGTGGATAATTGTATTATGTTGCCGATATTCATTAAGAATATTTTTTATGGTAGAATATAAAGTAAATGAAAAATCTTAAGAAAATTTCTTACTGCAGAATATGTGGCTCAGGAGATCTTTATGATTATTTAGATTTGGGTATATTGCCCATTCCAAACGGTTTTCTAACAAAAGGAGAATTAAAAAAGGCTGAAAAAAAATACCCTCTTGTAATTTGTTTTTGTCGAGTGTGTTCACTTTCTCAACTCCGTTATATTGTTGATCCAGAAATTATGTTTAAAAATTATCTCTATATTCCGTCTGTCTCTCAGACAAGAGTCAATAATTTTAAAAAATTTGTTGAGGATGCAAGACAACGTATAAAACTCAATTCAAAATCATTAATTGTTGATATTGGAAGTAATGATGGAGCACTTTTAAATTGCTTTAAAAATGAAGGTTTTCGGATAGTTGGGGTAGATCCCGCAGGAAATTTGGTTAAAATTGCACAGCTTAATGGTATTCCTACAGAACTTGGATATTTTGATTCGAAGTTGGCAAAAAAGATGGTAAAAAAATATGGCGCTGCTGATGTGATGTTTGCTACAAATGTATTCGCACATGTGCATGATTTAATTGAATTTTTACGCGGAGTCGACACATTATTATCAAACAATGGTATATTTGTCAGTCAATTTCCTTATGTACTTGACTTAATAAGAGAGAATCAGTTTGATACAATTTATCATGAACACTTATCCTACTTTTCGATTAAGTCATTAGTTAAATTGTCGGAAAAAACTAATTTAGAAATATATGATATTGTCCCTAGCCATCTTGATGGCGGATCGTTAAAAGTATACTGGAAAAAGAGAAAAAACAAAAAAATTAGATTAAACAATAATATATATGAACTTCTTAATAAAGAAGAAAAGGAAGGATTATACGATGAAAAAACATATGACTTGTTTAGAAAAAAGGTTGAATATTTAAAAATAAGTGCAAAAAAACAATTAAAAAAACTAAAAGATGAAGGGAAACATATTGTAGGATATGGAGCTGCAGCAAAAGGAAATATTTTAATTAATTACTTCGATATCGATCCCCATCTTTTTGATTATTTTGTAGATTCAACATCATATAAACAAGGAAGATTTACACCCGGCAAACATATTCCTATTTTTGAAGAAGGGAAAATTTTTCAAACAAAGCCGGACTATATATTAATCTTAGCGTGGAATTTTGCAGAAGAAATTGCAAAGAAAAATAAAGAGTATTTAAAAAATGGTGGAAAATTCATGATATGTATTCCTGAATTTAAAATACTCGATTGAGATTTATTTTCTTTTTTAAGTCTAATACAAATCTAACAGGCAATGGTAAAACACTTAATATCAATGCAGGGGAGAATGGTACGCTAAACCTTAAAAATTCATCCAATAACGGCGTGGGGCCGATGGAGAAAATAAAAATTAAAGAAAGCGCCATCCAGACAAAAGCAATACTATATAATTCTGATTTCTTGCGTTTTTTGTAAAGTAAGATTACGCCTATTAAATTTATAAACACATAAAATAATCCGGATATTAGTATTTTATATTGATGTAAATAAATGGTTCTGAAAAGATCGCGGAATATTTGCAGAACTCCAAATGTTGCTTTTCCTATTGTTGGATATAATAAGAACTGCTGGAAAATATTTTTGTCTAAAAAGAAATAATTAAAAATAAAAAGCAGTAATGCGGTTGGAACAAAACCCCAAAGCATAAGACGCATGTTTTTGTAAGCTTTAGTTTTATTTAAATGCCAAAGTAATGCCAACAAAAGACAAACTGCTATTATTCGAACGTCAAAGGCGTAACCAATAATTATCCCGGACCATAGATATTTTTTCTTTAAGTATAAGGTAATTCCCAAAAGTAATAAAAATACAGTTAGCGGTTCAGTAGCTACTTTTGTTGACTGTAGGATCCAAACCGGCGGAAAAAACGCAAATGCCGCGGTGGCCAATAAACTTTTAGTTAATAACCAAAATAAATAAATTGCCAATATAGAAGAAGCCAGACTAATCAGAAAGCCGGATAAGATCTCCGATTTGAAAACCGGATTTAGTATTACAATCAGCACAGGATAACCTGGAAATAATCTTTCATCAGGTTGGAAATGAGGAGTATTCAGTGTGCCATGTACTAGAGCATTTGCGTAAGTTGCATAATCATCCTGTTGAATACTAAAATGCGGATCATGAAGATGATTGTTTATGAGGATAAGCCTGAATAAGAGCGCCAAAATTAAAATTATTGCTAATATGACAATCTGTGATTTCCGCATAGCTTCAAGCTGTGCTATTATTATTAAGGAAAATTTATCTAAAGTCAAAGATTGTTGTAGTAAGGATTTTAATTATGAATAGATTATTACTTTTTTTTATCATTATCATCGCGTTTTTTCTGATTTTCTACCGTATTTCCAGTCTTATTCCATTCTTTAATGATCAAGGTTGGTTTTATCTCTCTGCCAGAGACATGCTGACCAAAGGTATTATTCCTTTAGTTGGAATTGCCTCAAGTCATCCTTGGTTACACCAGGGAGCATTATGGACTTATCTGCTGACTTTGCCATTATTATTATCACGTTTTAATCCTGCGTCGGGAGCAATTTTTACTGGTATGTTAGGATTAGGAACAGTAATTTTAGTTTATTTCATTGGTAAAAATCTTTTCTCGGTTCGCGTGGGATTAATTTCTTCATTTTTTTATGCGACTTCGCCTTTAGTCATTAACAACGCCAGAACTGCATATCATACTTCACCAATTCCTTTTTTTACGGCATTATTAATTTTAGCTTTTTATGCATGGATCAAAGGCAATAAAAAAATGTTTCCTATGATCATCGGACTGTTAGCAGTTTTATATAATTTTGAAATAGCAACAGTTTCTTTAACGTTTGTCTTTTTATTAATATTATTATATGGAATTAGATTTAAAAAGTCATGGGCGAAAATATGGAATAAAAAACTATTATTTTTTTCGGCCTTTGCTTGGTTTATTCCCATGTTGCCTATGCTGCTTTATGATACTACCCATGGATTTCCACAAACATTAAAATTTATTGCCTGGATAGGATACAAGGTTATTGCAGCAACCGGCTTATATCATTTGCATAATAATTCGCTTACCGATTGGGGACAGTTTTTTAAATTTCTCTATTTACATACCCAAATGCTTATATTTATTCCAAACGGAGTAATAGCTTTAGTATTGTTATTGTGTGGATTTATAAGTTTGTTATATCTGCTTAGGAAAAAAATGTTTACAAAAGACCAGGATGTTTATTTATTAATTTTCGTTATATTTTTAGTTCCGTTAGCCTTTGTTTTAGTCGGAGGAGTAGCTTCAGATGCATATTTGCCGATATTATATGTCCCAACTATTTTAATTTTATCTTTGTTTTTAAGTAATTTAATGCGGTCAAGAATCGGGTTAATAATTGTAAGCATACTAATATTTTTTATTGGCGGATTAAACGTTTATAGCGTTTTATCTACACAATATCTTTCAACCAGTGAATATTTTGAAAAAGGACTTGGAATTGTACCGCTGACCGAAATTGAAAAACAGACAAATGTCATACTAGTTGATACAAAAAATAAAAAATTCACAATTAAAGGTATCGGAGTGTATAAAAATTTAACGGACAACTATCAATATATTATTTACTGGATGCATGGCAGTCTCATATCCAACTCAAAAAACGTTTATATTATTCAGCCGGAAAAAGATTATAAAAATACCAAAAACAGTTTATACAGTGGATATGGAGTAGTAATTACGCACAAAATAGAGTAATACTTTAGCTTATGCTACAATTAAAACAAGTATGAATTCAGGTATAAGCGCGGTGGTAATAACTAAAAACGAAGAGAAAAATATTGCCAGATGTTTGGGTTCTCTACGTTGGTGTGATGAAATTATAGTTATTGACGATAATTCGACGGATAAAACTGTTGATACCGCGAAAAGAAATGGTGCCACGGTTTATATTCATGATTCAAGGAGTGATTTTTCTCAGCAGCGAAATTTCGGATTGGGAAAAGCAAACGGTAATTGGATATTATTTGTCGACAGTGACGAGATTGTTTCATTGTCTTTGCAATATGAAATTACAAATCTTATTTCGGATCAATTTAATCCCTTCGATGGATTTTTAATAAAAAGAATAGATGAAATGTGGGGTAAAAAGCTGCAATACGGTGAAACCGGAAATATATTTTTACTGCGTTTAGCGAAAAAAAATGCCGGTAAATGGGCAGGTAAGGTACATGAGACATGGGAAGTAAAAGGGAAAATAGGAAAATTACAAAATTCATTATTACATTTTCCTCATCCTAAGGTTGCGGATTTTTTGCAGAAGGTAAATTACTATTCTTCTTTGCGAGCAATGGAATTATATGAAAAAAAAGTAAAGGTCAGCGCATGGCAAATTGTATTTTATCCTAAAGCCAAATTTATTTATAACTATTTTTTTAAATTAGGATTTTTAGACGGTGCGCGTGGATTAATAGTTGCTTTAATGATGAGTTTTCATTCATTTTTGGTTAGAAGTAAATTGTGGGTATTAAATAATCATGAATAATTTCTTTATTATCATTACTCCTTGAAAATTAATATTGATCCTCCGACAATATCAACCGGCTTCTTATTTTTTAAAGTTGGAATATGATCATAGCCACAAAAATGCCAACAGGTAACGCTAATTGCAATAATATTGTTTTTTATGTCCAAAGGTACAATGTTTTTATTTTGAACAATGCTTCTGTCCTTTATACGTTTGTAATTAATTCCATAGTTGGAGGGGAGTGCTGTTCCGAAATAAGCTAGCTGTAGGTTGTTGATATGTTTAGTCTTTTGGTATTGGGCTAAGTCTATGAGTCCTTGTCCCCAGTCGCAATTTGCGTCTGCCAAGTAGTTATATCCATTTTTTTCTCCTCCAACAAATTCGTTAAAATATGAAAGATAATGCGGATATACATTTAAAGTTCCCGTTATGTACCAAATCGATAAAATTAATAAAATTAAACTAAAAGAATTTTTTTTATTTATCATATTTATGACTTGAGATGAAAAAATAATCATAAGCGGATAAACTGACAGTATATATCGCAGTACCAATAGTACATGTGTAAATAATGAAGTTGCCAAAATAGTAATTATTGGTATAAGTAAGATATAACTTATATTACTTTTTTTAAAATAATATATAAGGCTTGTAAAGAAAAGAATCAACAAAGGTATGGGAGTTTTTATAAATAAAATTATTAATAGTAAATATCCCGGCAGTCCATATAATTGGTGATTTCCAAAGAAAAATGATTCTTTTTCAAATGCATTTGAATAGTTTGCCCTAATATCATCTTTAATGGTACTTAGATAGCTGCCTAATGGTATAGGCTGGGTTAGCGCAAAATTTATCAGCATATTACTTTTGGCTAAATTAGTAATTGATCTATGAGTATCAAAACGATATCCGAGAGGTGGCTCAAATGTAAAAAAATACGTTGCCCACAACGAAAAACAAGAAACAAAAAAGATAACTAATACAAAAGGTAATTTATTTTTCCAATAGAATATTTTTAATAAATCTTTTTTGTGTTTCTTTTCAAGAATAAAAATAATACTTAAGGAAATTAAGAGATAATATAGCACTGTAAATTTAGTTGCTAAAGCAAAACCCACAATTATGGAAAAAATAATCATTTTTTTATAATCAAATCGTTTCCTGAAAAGATAATACAAATATAATACAAATATAAAAAAGAAGGTGGAAATAAGATCTGTTGTAGCGTAATGTCCATGAGCTAGTATTTCGGGTTCGAAAATGAATAAAAATAGTGAGAATACCGCTGCAGCTTTACCATATAATTTGTTAGTAAATAGATATACCACTATTCCTAAACAGATGGTAAAAAATACAACTACCAAACGAGGAAGTAAAAAAAACTTGTCGGATATCGCTTGTTTGTCAAATAGTAAAGGTAATGCTTCAAGTTCGCGCGTGAGTGGAGGATTGAACGGTTCGTAACGAAAATCGTGTTTGGTTAAAAATTGATATCCGGCAGGTACGTAGCTTAATTCATCAAAAATAGGAGATTCTCTAAATATACTTGTAACCAATAGAATAATTAGAACTACAAAGCATATAAAAACTAGATATAGGGGTGGAATAAAAAATAGTTTGGATCTTTTATAATTATTTAAAGATATTTTCATAGTTTTGTTAAGTTGAGCTGTTTTCCACATGATAGTCTACTTTATCCCACTCTGCAATAATAGTTGGAAAACAAGATGTTTAATGAGATAATAAGACAGTTGTATATATGATAAATAAAATTCTATTTATTTTTATTTGTTTCTCTCTTTTTCTTAACGAGGCAGGTAGAATAGATCTTGGCAATAATATTGCTTTTACGCTTTTGGATGTTAGTGTGATCATCTTTCTCAGTTATAATTTAATTGCATTTTTAATTAAAAAAGAAAAGTTTTCAAGAGAACAATTTACAAAGCCATTTCTTATTTTTGTAGCGATTTTATTTTTTTCTTTGCTTTTAAATTTTGTTCATTATTCGGTTACGCAATTATTAGTAGCTTTTCTTTATTTAATTCGTTTTATAATTTATTGCTTAACATATCTTGCGATCAAGAAATTATTTAAAACACAAAAAAAGTTTGTCATGATTAGTTTATGTATTACGTTTTTCTTTATACTACTTTCTGATTTTATCCAATATTTTTTCTATACAAATTTAAGAAATTTATATTATTTAGGCTGGGATGAACACATCTACCGGTTATTTGGTAGTTTCTTTGATCCTAATTTTGCCGCTGCGTTTTTAGCGCTGGGATTTTTATTTTTTGTCACTTTATGGCTTGAAACCAAAAAAAAGAAGCTAAATGTGTTATCTTATTTATTTTTATTACTTTCAGGTGTAGATATTTTAGCGCTTTTTTTGACTTTTTCACGAAGCGGTCTTATTATGCTTTTTGTCAGCTCTCTTATTTATTTCGGTTTAATAAAAAAACTGCGTTATTTTAGCGCTGTTATCGCCAGCTTGGTCATTATTTACTTTGTTGTTTCTCCAAATTCAGCGATAGTAAACACGAATTTATTACGTATTGTATCAAGTGAAGCTCGCATAGACTCCGCCCAAGTTGCCTTAGCTATTATCGAAAAAAATCCGATTATAGGTGTGGGTTTTGATGCCTACAGATATGCCCAACTGCGTTATAGTTACAGAACTGTTGTCGGCACGCAGGAAAGTCATGCTGATGCGGGTACGGATAATAGTTTTTTATTTGTTTGGGCAACAAGCGGAATTATAGGATTGGGAGCATTTTTATGGTTAAATTATACAATTCTTTGTCAATTGTGGAATGAATTTACTCGGAAAAATCAATTATTTTCTGCTTTAGTATTAGCTTCATTAGTTGGTTTATATGTCGACAGCATTTTTATTAATAGCCTTTTTTATCCGAGTTTATTACTGTGGACAATGCTGATTTTAGGGATCAGGGATTATAAGTAACTTTTCGTTGAACGGTTGTAATATTTCCGGCTGGATCAGTGGATACAATTGTCAAATTATTGTCGCCATTCTGCAATTGCATGGAATAAGTAAAGTTTCCTTGACCGTCTACAATAGCCCAAAAATTATTGACAGTTACCTTGCATTCCGCATCTGTTGTTCCTTGAATTTGAAGTGTTTTACTATTCCCGCCTGAGAAAGTTTGATTATCGGATGGAGTATTTACGGTTAAAGTTGGTCCTTTATTTGAATAACTGATTTGTAAATCGTTTGAATAATCACTTGTTACATTGTTATTAGTTGTGGCCTGGGCTTTAATATCGTTATTTCCGGCAGTTAAAACTACATTGTCAAAAGTAAAAGTGCCGTTGTCATCCACTTGTTTATCTCCCGCAAATGTTCCGTTTACGTAGAGTTTTATATCCTGATTTTTAATTGCGCTGCCCGAAATACTTACCGTTGCGCTATTGGTAGCGGTAAAGGTATCATTCAGTACAGGCGCGGCAATAAAAGATGGAGAATTACCGGTGGTTGCATTGGTTGTGGACGCTTTACTGTTACTTAGCATTAAAGCAAATTTACTAAGCAGCGGAACACCATAGAAAATTAGAAAAATGATTACCAGCAACGACCCAACAATACTTAAAAAAAGAGTTCTTTCACTTTGTTGTTCAATATGTCGTCTTATTCGTGAAGCCATATTTATCAGATTATAACATTTGTTAAGTACTTTGTGTTGAGCCGAAGGTGGGACTTGAACCCACGACTTGCTCTTTACGAAAGAGCTACTCTACCACTGAGTTACTTCGGCACTTAATTGTTAAATCAACTATGTTTTTATTTAGATGAAAGAGCTACTCTTCCACGCTTGTCTCGTTGAGACTCGCAAGCGAGCTCCTCACTAACGTTCGTCCGCTCCATTGAGCTAAGACGGCATTAGCTTTGCAGGAATATTTTAGCATATTTACGTGGATTATTTTCTTTCAGGCATAATTTGTGGTTAAGACTGAGCTCCCCCTGGTTGAGTATGTGGGAACTTATTTTGTGATGTGTTTGAGTGCTGGAAGAGGAGTTTCAACAGTTATCCAAATATCATCTTTCTTACACCAGTAAGTAATTCTTTTATATTCCTTATATGCCTTTTCTTCTTTGCCATTATTAGTAATTTGAGAACCTCTTTCTTCCATCTCCTTCTGACACGTGGGGCATTTCATACAGCTATAATAGCATATATGGGATTAATGAGTTCCCTCAGTCTAAGATTACTATACCAATAGATTACATACAAATTATCCAAGCTTTTGGGCAACCATTACCAATCGATGGCGTGAAAGTTGAACACCTTTGTTTGTTGAAAAGTTTTTGACATACTCTTGTAATGCGGATTTATCCTTTTCTGAATCAAAATCCTCAAAGATAGGAACACCTTGCAAAAATAAATCAAATTCTTCATAAGAAGGATAATATTCAAAGTAGTGAAAATTTTCTGCAAAAATAACTTCAAAACCAAGAGTTTGTAGCTCCTCTACGTTTCTATTTAGTGTCGAAGTGTCCCATTTTCCATAATTTTGTCCTCTGCCGAATATTTTTTTCAACTCAATCGTATCCATTTCGCCGATCCCAATTTCAAGATAGAATCCACTTGTCTTGAGAATCCTTTTGTACTCTGTGTAATAGCCTGGTCCTCTTCTACAATAAGCTAGATCAAAAAATGAATTTTTAAATGAAGTATGACTTGCATCTTGTAGAAAATATTCAACATTTTTACTTCTTTCATCGTCGCTGTGGCTTTTAGCTATATCTAAATTTACTTTTGAAGTATCAATCCCAAATACTTTCTTAAAGTAAGGCGCAACAAAAAGAGTAAATTTGCCATCAGCGCAACCGATATCCAATGCTACTTTATCTTTTGAACTCAAACTTAAAAGTTTATCTTTAAAGATTTTTTCTGGGTCACCCGCTGGGTACACGCTTTTATAAATAGCTTTGCGACCATTGCCATAACTATACTTTTCGTAAATAAGTTTTCGGTTAAAATTTGACTTTTCCCAAAAAACAGGACAAACTAATAATCCTGTGAAAATAATTTCTTTACTGCCCGAAGAAAGAAAAGAACTGATCGCGTTAGCAAGACAGATCAAGG
>DATKGO010000009.1:0-3817 GCA_035510695.1 Patescibacteria group bacterium
ACGAAAGCTACCTTCAAGATTAACGCAACTGGCGGTTCGGCGACAATTTCTGAATTGAAATTCTCGGTGAACTCCGGAGATGCTTCGGCAGCTTGGGTATCTGGAACGACTACAGCATCTGATACGGCTCACACCGACGATGTTGTGGCGACCGGCTACGGAGTTAAATTCAAAGTTGGCGATGTTGTTCAATTAGTGAACGCAACCTCCAATGGTTTGGCTACGGTTACCGCAGTTAACACCGATACACTTTCCCTCCATGTTACGGTCGCTCCGGGTGGCGCTCCAACCGCTGTACGACTTGTTCCTGGAACGGTTACTTCTATAACGGTTAACGGTGTTTCTGCTCCAGTAGTAAACGGTCTTGCTTACTTGACCGGTTTGTCTCTCTTGGTTCCTAATGGCGGCGGCGGACTAACACAAGATGTGTATGTTTCCTACGCTCCTGTCGGAGTCAGTGGCACTCCAACTGGTTCTACTTCCAGAATCGCTCTTGATTACATCAAGTATAGTAGTGGTGGAGCAACAACCACTATTGGCACAGTCTTTGCTGGCGTAAATCCTGCCACGATGAGTGCGGTTCCAGCTCCAACCATGAAATTGGTTGGTTCGGTTCCGACTATCGTAGTTGCTTCTCCAGCTACAACCTTGACGACTGGCAGTGTGGAAGTCGCGGACATTACCGTGACAGCAAATGCTGGTGGTGATATTACCTTGAACTCGCTTCCGATTAGTGTCGCTATGACCGACGCTACGGTTGCAAGTGGAGCTCCTGGTTTCGCTACTAACGGCATAGTTGTTAAGGATTCGAGTGGTAATCTGGTCACTACTACCAACTCTTCGCTTACTAGTACAACCGCTGGAGGTACCTCGACGATCTACTTTGGCACTTGCACCACGATTGATTGTAACGGTAATGCTGGTTACCCAATCAGTAAAGGTACGTCCCAAACTTTCAAGATCTTCTTGAACCTTGCGACGGTTGGCAATACTCATGGCGCGCACACTTCGTCCGCGACTTTGAGTCTTGGAACTGCTTACACCAGTTCGACTCAGGGTTTTGGTTGGGTTGATACAGGCGGCAACGCTTCCACGACAACGGGTACCGATGTCGCCGGCAGCGCTGGTACGACTACATCCAACTACTACGAGTATGCAACGACGACCCCTGGCTTCTACTACAGCTATCCGTCCAATACGGCTGCTGTACAAAGCTAGTAGTTAATTAATAGCTTTTAGAAGGTCGAATATTCTATTAGCAACAAAAAACCCCTCAGAAATGAGGGGTTTTTTGTTGTTGGAGCTTCCTCTCCTCCTTGTGGAGGAGGAGTGCCAGAAGGGCGAGGTGGTGAGAGAACCTCTCCCCCTGCTAAGGGGGAGATTTGAGAGGGGGTCTGAATTACCACCCCTAACCCCTCCTTAATCAAGGAGGGGAGGGAACGCATCCATTTGCGTAAAAATTTTGGTTTGATATAATAACAAAGTATGAATGTTAGAAAATGTGATATTTGCAAAAAAGGGATAAAGGGCGATCCAGTACGAGCTGGCATGGGTTATTTTGTAGGAAATGATTTTTGTTTAGAGTGTGGGAAACCTATATTATATTTTTTGAAGAAACATAAAATTATAGAAGAAGATAAAAATAAAAAATGAAAAAAGCAATAAAAAAAATGAAAATTGAGGATCTGGCGGTCATGATGGCTAAAGGATTTGATCAAGCTAGTTCCGATCTAAAGTCTTTCAAAACTGAAACAAGAGAACGATTTGACACCCTAGAAGAAAAAGTTGATGGAATAGACGAAAATGTAAATGCTATTATTACTGATTATCATCCGCGAATTAAAATTTTAGAAGAAAAAGTCCTTGGTTTTTCAACATTGGAATAAATTATTATTAATTAAATCGCCACGCTTTAATTGACGATTGCGTGGCATGGTTTCGCAAAATCACATGTCCAAAAAGAATATCATAATTGTAGTTGTTGTAGTGTTAGTTGCTTTAATTGTTGGCGTTTTGGGTTATAAAATGAGCCATAATAACCAATATTCAGTGGTTTATCTGACGACTGGGGAGGTTTATGTCGGTAAATTAAGCACCTTTCCGTCCTTAACACTGACTGATGGCTATATTTTGCAAGTCATAAAAGACGCGACGGATCCGACAAAGAATAATTTCCAGCTTCAACCAATCAGCCAAGCTCTCTGGGCGCCGTCCGAACTTCATCTAATAGAAAAAAATGTCATCTTCTACGGTCCATTATCGCCGACCAGCACCATTGCGCAGAAATTGGCGGGTCAGAAATAAAATTCAAAATTCAACCCCCTCATTCCCCCTTATCAGGGGGAAGTAAATACAGAAACGTATTTTTTCCTCCCTGATAAGGGAGGTTGGGAGGGTTGCATTTGAGTTATCCCCAGTTTCATTTTGAAGTTTATGGTTTATTTGTATAATATACATATAAGTATATCATGAATGAACAAGGATACTAAAAAAGTCAATAAAATAAGGGTTTCTGGTGTAAATAGATTTGCAGAGCTTACCGTAATGGGGGAGAAGATTTTTACTGTACAAGATGTTGCTACAATTTGGAAGATAAAGAATCGCCAAACCTTGCGTATGCTTCTGGCGCGTTATGTCCAGCGTGGCATTTTATACCGTATTTGGCGAGGGTTATATTCAATAACCGATCCGAAAGAAATTGATCCATTGCTTATCGGTATCAAAATTCTTCATAGATATGCTTACATATCGTGCGAAACAGTGTTATTTGACACAGGTTTAATCAATCAGCGTCCGACCGAGATTACGATAGTTAGCAATGTCTCTAAGAGATTTTCATTATTGGGGCATCAATATCGTTCTCGCAAGATGGTTGATGGAGAATTGTATGATACTACTGGAATAATATTGCGCGATGGTATCCGTATAGCGACTCCGAACCGAGCAAAACGGGATATGACTTATTTTAATCCTAAAAAATATTATGATGCAAACAAGTAATAGATATGACAATATCCATAAGGCCTGGCTTTATCGAGTGTTGGAGGGCATAGCTTCTGATAAATACCTTCCAAGCGTTTTATATTTCAAGGGCGGAACTTGCGCTTCAATGCTTGGGTGGCTTGACCGATTTTCTGTTGATTTAGATTTTGATTACGGGGGGAAATTAGAAGATGTTCAAAAGACACGGGACTCCCTTGAAGCAATTTTTGCCGATCTTGGTTTGTCCATTAAAGATAAAAGCCAGAATGGCATCCAGTATTTTTTGAAGTATGAAAATGATAAAAATAATGAAAAAATAGCGAGGAATACTTTAAAAATAGACGCGTCATTTCCGCTATTTGCCTCTAGTAAGTATATTTCACAACGCTTTTTGGAGATTGACCGCGTTTTTATTTGCCAAACAAAAGAAACGATGTTTTCTCATAAATTGTGCGCTTTAATGGATAGATTTGAAAAAACGGGTCATATTGCCGGTCGTGATTTGTATGATATTCATCATTTTTTTATGAACGGATACAGCTATGATCCGGCTGTTATTATTGAACGTACAGGCCTTTCGCAGAAAGATTTTTTCTCTAAATTAATTATTTTTATTGAAAAATATGTTACAGATCAAATAATTACGGAAGATTTGAGTTCACTTCTTTCGCCACAACAATTTAAAATTTTACGAAAAGTATTAAAAAGAGAGGTTATCCAATTATTAAAAGATCAACTAGCCCCTAGCCCCTAGCACCTAGTCCCCAATTCGAGTTATCCCCAGTTTTTTTGTGTCCTAATATTTTCTAGTGTTGTATAATTATAAACGCACGAG
>DATKGO010000010.1:0-3158 GCA_035510695.1 Patescibacteria group bacterium
ATAGCCCAATCCACTATCACTTGAGGTGAAGCTCTCATCTCCTTCTTCGTCGGAGCGGTAGTCAGCGGTCTGGTAAGGGGTCCAACTATCATCACTATCAGAAAACATTATTGTATCTTCGTTTGAGTAAAGTAAATGTGAGATTACTAATGGCATAATAATTTAATTCCACTTCTGAGAAATAGAATTTTGTATGCATCCATATGCATAAAGATTTCCATAGTTTTTCTCAGTTTCTAATTACCTAAGTAATTCTGTTCGCTCACTCACACCTAGTAGAAAGAATACTATAGGAAGATCAGCTGTTCAAAAATGACAAATTTTATTAGAGGCCGTTGTTGTGTTTTCACAATAAATAATCCTACTGCTGAAGATGAAGATTTATTTTGTTCTTCTGAAATGGTTAACTATTGTATTTATGGTCATGAAACCGGTGAAGAAGAAACCTATCACCTCCAAGGCTACGCCCAATTTAATAAGCAGATTTCTCTCAAAGCTGTAAAAAAGATTTTTCCTAGAGCCCACATCGAACGAGTTCGAGGTACTCAACAGCAAGCTATTGAATATTGTAAGAAAGATGGCCACTTTGACGAATTTGGAACTCTTAAAAGACATGGTGGAAAAGATTCTACTCAAGCTAAAAACTCCGTCAAATACGCTGATATTAAAGAAAGTATTGTTGTAGAACATGATACCTTAATTAATGTTATCAACAATTGTGATAACACAGCTCAAATAAAGTACGCAGAGTTGATAGAAAAATATGTTGTTCCCCTTCAGGAAGTTAATATTAAAAGAAAAGTTTATTGGTACTTTGGCCCTACCGGTTCCGGTAAAACCCGAACAGCATTTGAAATGTTAAATAGAGGATCTTGGTGGATGTCTTCCGAAAACTTAAAATGGTTCGATGGTTACTGTGGCCAAGAAGATGTTCTAATTGATGATTTCAGAGGAGACTTCACAACGTTTCACTTTTTGCTCCGCCTCCTAGATATTTACCCACTTAAAATCCCAGTTAAAGGTGGCTTTGTTACTTGGTGTCCCAAAAGAATATTTATTACTTGCCCTTACCCTCCTTCAAAAGTTTATACCGGTGTTGAAGATAAAAAGCAGCTCTACCGCAGGATTACTCAAGTCCGTTACTTTGGTAACTCCCTTATCGAAATTATGCCAGATCATAATCACGATGATTATGAAATCTTCTTCGAAGATAACGAAGATATTGTAAATGACGAGAACTCAATAGTCTCTCGTGATGATAACGAATAAACATTACGTTTTCCTAATGTCAAACTTCATTATTCGGACCCGGGGAGCCACTAGGGTCGGGGTGGGTAATACTATTTTCTTCGAAAATTACCACCCCTTCTCGCGGTCTTAAAAAAAATTATATTGTTTCCATTTTCACTTAATTTTATCTGAACATTCTGCGATCCGCTACGGATGTATAAGGCCAGGCTTCACGACTTCGTCGCTCCGCTCTGGCCATTTGCTTCGCAGTGCTCAAATTTCAGGACTAAAATACGTTCAATTCAGTATTTTATGAAATTAAATTGTTTATTTTAAATATTTATTTATTCTAATTATCCTTAAATCTTAATCTACATTTGCCATACCAAGCATATGGTTCTGATCCAGCAGCTATATCTCCCATACTTAATAATAATAATGCTCCAATACTTTGATTTGCAATAACCATAGGCGAAGATGTTTGCACATAAGTTTGTTCCAATCCTCTTAAATTTATATATCTATCTATTTGTTGAACACACAAATCAGTAGCTCCAGTTGAATCTGTATTCGCTACTAATCCAGTATTTGTAGGAGGTACTTGTCTATATTCATCCATAAGAACTATAAATCTGTCAAAATTAATAACATTAATATCTCCAAATGGATCAAAAGCTGATTCTGATCCAGCCTCATTAACATTTGATAATATATTTGCTGAAGTTCCATAAAGCTGATTAGGAGATCTATCATAAACCAACATTAACCTCATCATACTCGGTGATAATACTGCGTTACCAGTAGGTTTAATCTTAAATCTTAATCTTAAAGATTTTAAAGATGTCTTTGAGGCTAGCCTCTGTTGGACACCAGGACCTTGCTGAATCAACAATGCTTGCTGACTTAGAGTTGTAGTAGCATTTAATTCTGTTTTTGCCAAAATATCAGGAACATAAGGATTAACATAAGCCACTTCAAATGTATGATCTACTGTTCTAACTTCTTCTTGCAATCCTCCTCTATTAACCGAATATCTTTTAGTCACATTCACAATGCTATTTGGTTTATGTGCTTGCTGAGCAATTTTTCCTCTTCGATATCCTTTTCCATATGATTGCATTCCTCTACCGAGGCCTTTTTTTCCCCCCCATGCACGTTTTGTTTCGTATTTATTCATATGTTGTTCTGATATAAAAAGTAAAAAAAATACATAATTTTCAAATTTTTATTTATGAAATAAATTCCATTAAACCAATGATCATTCCCGCTCATTGTTTTTTCCCATTTTTCATAGTCCATTGTTTTAAGGGCACCTTCTTTGCAATCCACTTTTTGGGGTTGTATTGCTTTTGTATACCAGTAGGTAAATTTGGTTCCAATTCTTCGTCGTCTAGAAAGTTAAATCCTTCTTTAAATTGTTCTAACTCTACATCAACTTCTTGATTAGCAGTTTCTTGAGGTTCATCCCACCAATTCACAGTATCATGAATACTTGGTTTATAAGCATCATTTGTATTCGGAGGTTGAGCATGATTCCAATTTGTAAAGTTATCCAAAGTAGGTTGTTTAGAATAAAAACTCCAAGTTCTCCTTAACGCTGGCACTCTAACAGTATTTCCTCCTTTAGGTATCTCCTGAGCCTTATTTAAATCAATCTCCATTTCTCCAGCTGGATTAGTATCCACAATCATAGCATCATGTTCCACATCATTGGGTTTCTTTTTCTTATGTCCAATTAAATCCTCCGGATTTTCTTCTCTCTTCCTCTTTCTAGTATAATCTAATTCATAGCCCAATCCACTATCACTTGAGGTGAAGCTCTCATCTCCTTCTTCGTCGGAGCGGTAGTCAGCGGTCTGGTAAGGGGTCCAACTATCATCACTATCAGAAAACATTATTGTATCTTCGTTTGAGTAAAGTAAATGTGA
>DATKGO010000011.1:0-32609 GCA_035510695.1 Patescibacteria group bacterium
CCGGATTTAGTACATTATTTTTAGCAAAAAAATGCGAATTAGGCTCAACTTCTTTTAATAAATTAGTATCTGTTTTTGACAATATTATTCTCTCCGTAGCCTCAAATTAGTTGTTTTACCTATAGTCTCGGGAAGTCAGGATTTTCCCGGAATTTTGGACGAAATGAAACAACAAACTAATAAAGATTACCACCAACTTGAAGAATCTAATTAATCTGCTACAATGATCCCATCTATGGATCCTGCCTATCTAATTATCATAGCTCTTTTTATCGCTGTCATAGCCTTATTAATCTTTTTCAACCGTAAACTTTCACAATTACAAAAACCTAAGTCCGATCAGATGCTTCTTGAATGGCTCAAAACCATGCAGGTTTCCCTGGAAACTACCAATAAAACTCTTCACGAATCTCTGCACAGTAATTCTTCCCAAATGATCCGAACGCTTCAGGAAAACTCCAAACAACTCAATGAACGCTTGGACAATGCTGCTTCTGTAATTAAAAATGTCGGCGTGGAAGTCGGACAGATGAGCGAAATCGGACGCAGCATGAAAGAGCTGCAGTCATTTCTAAAAAGCCCGAAACTGCGTGGTAATATTGGTGAAGAAATTCTAACCGATTTGATTACACAAATGTTTCCCAAAAACAGTTTTCTACTGCAGTATGCATTTCAAAGTGGCGAAAAAGTGGACGCTGCCATTAAAACCGATGCCGGAATACTTCCGATTGACGCCAAATTCCCTTTGGAAAATTTCCAAAAAATGGTGAAAGCCGAAGATGAAAATGAAAAAGAACAATTTAAAAAAGAATTTATTAGGGATGTAAAAAAACACATTGATGCAATCGCGAAAAAATATATTTTACCGGATGAAGGCACTATGGATTTTGCACTGATGTATATTCCCAGTGAAGCAGTCTATTATGAAATTGTGAATGAAAATGAGGTTATGACTTATGCGAAACGAAATAGAGTTTACGTTGTCTCACCCAGTACTTTGTATGCACATTTGCAGACAATATTATTGTCGTTTGAAGGGAAAAAAATTGAAGTGCGTTCACGCGAAGTACTTAAATTATTAAGAGGCTTACAAATTGATTATGAAAAATTAAATGAAAACATGCTGCTTCTGGGAAAGCATTTAAATAATGCTTCGTCACAATTCAGTAACGTGACAACTCAATATTCTCAACTGGGTAAAAAACTCCAAACCAGCAATCTACTGGAAGAAAATTCAGCTAATTAAATTCTTTAAACGACAAAGACCGCCGTTCTGTGCGACTACTTTCATAATCGCATGCGGTCGGGTTTGTCTTTATTATTCGATATTAAGCGATTTAGTATATTGGTCTCTATCGAATCTTATGAATTGATAATAGAATAGACGTGTAAGAGATAAATATTACAACACGTAAGAGGAATGTAACAGAAAAATGTGCTATTATAATCTCCGATGAGCGAATCAACTCTTAATCCCGAACAACAGCAAGCCGTTGAGCACGGGCAAGGCCCTTTGCTCATCATCGCTGGTGCCGGAACCGGAAAAACCACAGTCATTACCAAAAGAATTCAGCATCTTATTCTAGAAAAAAAAGTTTATCCACAAAATATTCTCGCTCTTACTTTTACCGAAAAGGCGGCTGCCGAAATGCAGGAGCGGGTTGATGAGATTTTACCTTACGGCTACTCCGACATGTGGATTGAGACCTTTCATGCTTTTTGTGACCGAATTTTACGACTTGAAGCAATTCATCTGGGACTCGATCCAACTTATGATTTGTTTACCGAAGCGGAATCACTTTTATTTTTAAAAAAACATTTATTTCAACTTGATCTGGATTATTTCCGTCCTTTAGGAAATCCGATGAAATTTTTACAAGGCATGCTGCAGCATTTTAGCCGGCTCAAAGATGACGATATAAGCCCCGAAGATTATCTAAAATTTGCGGAGAAATTAAAAAAATCAAATGATGCCGATTCTGCGGAAATTAAACAAACTTTTGAGTTGGCAAACGCTTATAAAATTTATGAGGAATTAAAATCCAAAAACAATGTTATGGATTTTTCGGATTTAATCAGTAACGTACTCAAATTATTCCGGACACGCAAACATATCTTAAAAAAATACCAAGAACAATTTCAGTATGTTTTGGTTGACGAATTTCAAGATACCAATTACGCGCAAAATGAAATGGCAATTCTACTTTCCGGAGAAAAACAAAATATTACGGTAGTGGGAGATGATGATCAAAGTATTTACCGTTGGCGGGGAGCCGCAATTGCCAATATGCTGCAATTCCGTTCACATTTTCCCAAAGCTGAAGTTATCACGCTGAATAAAAATTATAGATCGACCCAAACAATTCTGGACAGTGCATATCAAATGATTCAAAATAATAATCCCGACCGTTTGGAAGTTAAAGAAAAAATCGATAAAAAATTGACAGGGATGAAAGAAAAAAAAGAAACGCCTGTTACATTTTTACTTAGCACCAATGCCGATGAAGAAGCTGAAACAATTGCCAAGATTATTCGCGAAAATGCAAAAAAGAATAACCGACAATATAATGACTATGCAATTTTGGTCCGCGCCAATGACCACGCCACACCGTTTCAGCGCTCACTTGAACGCTATAAAATTCCTTACCAATTTTTAGGACCGGGACATTTATTTGAACAGCCGGAAATAAAAGACCTTATTTCTTATTTGCGTGTTCTGGCTAATTTTGAAGACACAGCATCGTTATATAGAATTTTAACACTTGATATTTTTGAAATAGAAGCTCGAGATATTGCCGCATTACTAAATTACTCCAAAAGAAATAATTTATCGCTTTTTGAAACTTTGGAACAGGTTGATTCTACCGCTTTAACCCCAACCGGCAAAGAAAAAATTAAACGTATTATTGAGATGCTGAAAAAACATTTGGAAAAAGTTCCCAAACTTACAGCCGGTCAAATCCTCTACTATTTTTTTGAAGACTCAGGACTAATGGGTTATTATTTGGATCCTAAAACCATAAAAACTGAAAGACAAGCGCAAAACGTCGCTAAATTTTTTGAAAAATTACAATCTTTTGCCGCCAATCATGAGGACGCATCGGTTTTCGCGATTGTGGATTGGATTGAATTATCTATGACACTTGGCGAAAGTCCGCTGAGCGCCGAAATGGACTGGAGTGCGAATAACGCAGTAAATATCTTAACCGTTCACTCCAGTAAAGGCTTAGAATTCCCGGTGGTTTTTGTAGTAAATTTGGTTACACAGCGTTTCCCCAGTCGGGACCGAAAAGAACAAATTCCGGTACCGCAAGAATTAATCCGCGAAGAACTGCCAACCGGGGATGAAAATTTGCAGGAAGAAAGACGTTTATTTTATGTCGCCATGACACGAGCCAAAGACCAACTTTATTTAACCGCAGCCAAATTTTATGGCGAAGGACGACGTGAAAGAAAACTTTCGCCGTTTGTCATCGAAGCATTGGGGAAAGAATGTATTGATAAAATTTTCCAAAAACATAATTTGGAACAAAACTCCCAACAATTATCACTGCTTGATATGTTCAATGACAATATTAAAAATGGTTCAAATGAGCCAACCGCAAACGCTCCATTTCCAGCCTCAAGCCTCAAGCCTCAAGCCTCATATCCCATCACCTATATCAGCTATTCTCAAATCCAAACTTATGATGTATGCCCGCTACATTATAAATTACGTTATATTCTCAATTTTCCCTCTTCGCAGTCACCGGCTTTAAGCTATGGGATAAGCGTTCACAATACATTGAGGGATTGTTTCTTAAATATCATGCAAAATCGTATTCCAGAGAAGGAACAGCTTGCTGAATTGTTGAAAAAAAATTGGCTAAAACAAGGTTATTCAAGTAAAGTTCATGAACAAAAAGCTTATGAGCAGGCATCAAAATTGTTAACTGATTACATGAAAAAATGTCTGGAAGAAAAACCACAAACCTTGGCGGTCGAACTACCTTTTCAATTTTGGCTGAATAAAGTAAAAGTGGGCGGCAGAATTGACCGAATAGACCAACTGCCTGACGGACGCATTGAAATTATTGATTATAAAACCGGCAACAATACTCCCGATGAGAAAAAATTATTGGCAGACATGCAGCTGACTTTTTATTCTCTGGCAGCCAGTGAAATAAAAGATAAAATCCTTAACCGCAAACCTGAAGAAATAGTTTTAACTCTCTATTATATTGAACAAGACAAAAAATTCACTACTACACGTAGTGCCGAACAACTGGAAGAAGCCAAGCAATTTATTCAAGACAAAATAACGGAAATTTCCCAAAGTGATTTTCATTGCAGTCATTCTAGATTATGCTCGGATTGTGAATATAAGATGATTTGCAACGCATAGTTAATTTATAATTTTTAATTTTCATTGAATGATTCAATTTTAAAATTTTTAAACATTAATCATTGAAAATTTTCTACACATACTAGATTCCAACTACTAAATTCATATTTAATACCTTGACATATACCATACTATAAGATTACAATTATCCTGTCCTAGGAAGCTGGCCACTATCAGGTGCCGCATGGTACCTGAAGGAAAGTCCAGACAGCACATAGAAAGGGATGGAATGTAAATTCCGATTAGTAATAACTAGTGTTCAAGCTCTTTGCTCACATGTGGAGCTTGAAACAGATTCTGAATTGACAGAATTTGAGAGGAACAGAGACGAGTGAGTGTGAAACGGCTAATCCTACCTGCTGCAACTTCCGAAAGCTGCGCTTGATGTTTCTATGCAGAGCAACGAAGTTTGAAGGCAGCTCGCCAAACAGGCGGCCATAGTGAAATTAAAACGTCATTGTGAGATAGATTGTGGCACAAACAAAATCTGGCTTACTTGCTTCCTGGGACACTATTATTAATTTTTTCCAAATAAACCTTAACTTCATTTAACAAATCAGCCGGTGTAATTTGGCTTTTAATAATATAGCCGCTGCCAAGTTCAAGAGCAGCTTTAATATCCGCTTCATTATCCAAATTGGTTAAGAACACTACGCATTTATTTTTCCCGGCCACCGGATCATCTTTCAATTTACGCATAATCTCGATACCATCCATTATCGGGAGAACAATATCCAACAAAACGAGGTCATAACCACCTTTTTTCATTTTGTCATAGGCTTCCTGACCGTTTGCGGCAGTATCAAGCGTGTACCCGGCGCTTTGCAGTGTCTCAGTATATAAATCTCTAAGAAATAAATCGTCTTCGACCAATAGAAGTCTATATTTATCCATATGTTTTGAGGCAGAAATAAATTATCGCGTTACCGAAATAGATTCACCAACGGCTAACGGGGCAGTAACTGTAACTCGATTGGAATTTGATACATTTGTTGCTACCACGGTATATCCGGTGTCATAAGAACTGCAATTAGCTACTTGTGCTCCGCCCACTGAAGATGCCGGATCGGTCGGCAAAGATGCGACATATGTAGGAGCCAAAATACTGCAAAGATCAATACCTGTCGTATTAGTACCAGCACCATCATTTGATTTAATCTCCCTTGTGTTTGAATCAATCGTATTGTTTTGAGCATCAATAGGAAGTGCTCCTTTATGATCTGCTTGATATTGACTGATAGCATTCAATATCGTATTAACATCCGCCTGACGCTTAGTGTTATTAGCTTGGGCAAATTGTTTGGCCGGATTAATGGCAACTAACACTATTCCCATTAAAACAGCGAGAATACCGATCACAATCAAAAGTTCAATTAAAGTAAAACCTTTTTGTAACTTTTTGAATGTCTTCTTTGCAGTTGTCATATTGATCTATATTTAGTATTACGAAAGGATGAGCTCTTGTCAACTATAACTAAATAGATCAAATTACTTAATTGATTTTTTAAATGTCTTACCAGGCACAAAGCCGGGTAATTTACGTGCTGCAAGCGTAATGCGTTCTCCGGTTTTAGGGTTTCGGCCGGGACGAGCAGCTCTTCTTCTAACTGTAAAAGTACCAAAACCGGTTAATACTACTTTTTCACCCCGTTTTAAAGAATCTTTAATACAACTAAGTAAAACATCTATCGCATCCTTTGAGGCTTTATTGGTAAGATTTGCTTTTTTTGCCACAACGGCAATAATATCTCTTTTAGTCATAAATATTCATCACCCCCTTTTTATTACAAACATCGAATTAGACTTACAGTACAACGAAAACCAGAGGTTGTCAAGAAGACTGAGGATAGATGGCTCGGAACTCGCGAATAACTGTAACCTTTACTTCACCGGGTACTGCTAAGGATTGGCTTACTTCTTCCTGAATTTTCTTCGCCAAAATTATGGTTTCGGAATCACTTAACTTTCCGGGATTAATAATTACCCGCAATTCTCTGCCTGCTTCAAAAGCATATGCATCTTCGACGCCTTCGTAGCGTTTGGCGATAACTTCCATTTCTTTAAGTCGCTTGGCATAGTTTTCAATATCTTCATAGCGGGCTCCGGGCCTGGAGGCAGAAACAACGTCGCCAATGTGGACAATTATTGACTCAACGCTGGAAAACGGTTTGTCTTCATGATGCTCAGCTACGCAATTAATAACGGCTTCGGGGAAATTATAACGTTTCAATAATTCAACACCTAATTTCACATGACTTCCTTCGCCTTCCATAACTTTTCCTATGTCATGAAATAAAGTAGCCAAGCGAACCACATTCACATCTGCGCCAATTTCTTGAGCTAGATGAATACCGACCTTAGCTACTTCAAGAGAGTGAACCACTAAATTCTGGCCAAAAGAAGTTCTGAATTTAAATCTACCTAAAATAGGATATAAATCTACAGGCAAATTAAAAATATTCACTTCAGCGGCAATCTTTTCTCCTTCGGTAAAAAGAATTTTATCTAATTCTTTTTTCGTCTCCGCGACAACCTCTTCTATCCTAAAAGGCTGAATACGCGTATCAACCAATAATTTTTCTAAAGAACGACGAGCAATTTCGCGTCTGATTTGGTCAAATGACGATAAGCGGATTACGCCTTCTTCATCCAAATCCACATCCACGCCGGTTGCCTGTTCAAAAGCCCGGATATTTCTTCCTTCTTTACCGATAATCCGGCCTTTTACTTCTTCTTCCGCAACTTTTACAATCGAAACTGTATACTCGGGAACATAAGTAAGCGCTCCATGACTCATACTATCAATTAATATTTCCTGAGACTTTTTATCAGCTGTGGCTTTGGCTTGTTCTTCGGCTTCTTTGATAATTCGGGCAATCATCTGACTGGCAGATTGTTCTGTCTCTTTAATTAATTCCTGCTTCGCGCCGTCTCGGGTCAAACCGGAAACTTTTTCCAGTTTCTTTGCGTATTCTTCTTTTTGACGCTCAATTACTTCTTTTTCTTCCTCAAGCTGTTCCCGTTTTTCCTCAAGTTTTTCCTGCCGGTCGAGCAGCTTTTTTTCTAAATCCAATAAATCTTGTTGTTGATTAGCCATAAATTATGCAGCAAAAGAAGAAAGACCTAACTCTTTAAAATAGTTTCTTAAACTGGAGTAATGTTGTTTGTACCATATAACGCCAGCAATTTACTTTTGCTAATTTATATTATACCTCTTCGTCCAGTGCATCGTCAATGCAACGCTTAATAATACACCAACTAAATCCTTTTCTTCCTAAAACTCCACCGAGCTTTTGATAAATTTCCTGCCGCTGTAAACCTTTATATTTTTTTATTTTCTTCTCTACCAAACTTTTTGCTAATTCAATATCGGATGGAATCTCTTTTTCACTGAAAAAAATTTCATCCTTGCTCTTTGCTCTTTGCTCATTGTTTAATATTTTTTCAATAATTTCATCATTAATACCTTTCTGCCGTAATTCAAGTTTCAATAAATAATGACTGCGCGGTTTTGTTCTGGATCGCGACTCCACCCACATACGAGCAAATGTTTCGTCATTGAGAAATCTTTGCTCTTTCAACTTGGAAATTATTTTTTCAATAACTTCAGGTGAGGCTTTTTTCTTCAATAAATTATCCCGCACTTCTTTTTCGGAACGTAAACGGTAATTTAAAAATCTGTAGGCGGATAAAAGATATCTTTCGTAAAGCAATTGTTCATCCATGAAGTATAACTATGCGGCGGCCGGCTTTTCTTCTGCGTTTTCGTCTTCTTCAAGTCCTACCGCCACCGGCATTTGTGATCCATCCGTATTCTTCGCTTTAATTTCAGCGACTATTTTTTTCGTCAATTCCGCGTCTTCTTTCAAACGATCCATCGTCGCGGCTTTACCTTGACCTAACATTTCCTCATTATAACGGTAAAATGCGCCTGCCTTATTGATAATTCCCATTTCTACTCCGACATCTACAATTCCGCCCTCTCGCGAAATTCCGTCGCCAAACACATCGAATTCGGCAATTCTAAAAGGCGTAGAAACTTTATTTTTTACAATTTTAGCTCTGTGCCTGGAACCGATAGCTTTATCCCCGTCTTTAATCGTTTCAATTTTTCGGATATCCATTCTGATCGAAGCATAAAATTTCAAAGCCAAACCTCCGGTCGTGGTTTCGGGATTACCAAACATAACTCCGATTTTTTGACGCAGTTGATTGGTAAAAATAACCACGGTTTTGGATTTGGAAATTACGCCGGTTAGTTTTCGCAAAGCCTGCGACATGAGTCTGGCTTGCAGTCCCATCACCGAATCTCCCATTTCGCCTTCAATTTCCGCACGCGGCACCAAAGCAGCCACCGAATCAATCACCAAAACATCAACCGCACCGGAACGAACCAAACTTTCGGTAATTTCCAAAGCCTGTTCTCCCGTATCCGGTTGAGAAATAAGTAAATCATCCAGTTTTACGCCAATTCGCTGCGCCCACAATGGATCCAAAGCATGTTCGGCATCGATAAAGGCCGCGATACCACCGTGTTTCTGGGCTTGGGCAATAGTTGAAAGACAAACTGTAGTTTTTCCCGATGCTTCCGGACCGTAAATTTCGATAATTCTGCCTCTTGGCAATCCTCCGACGCCCAGCGCGATATCTAAAGGCAAACAGCCGGTTGAAATCACGGAAATATCCAATTTGGTTCCGATTTCACCGAAACGCATGATGGATCCGCGTCCGTATTGCTTCTCAATTTGATCCATTGCCATACGAATTGATTGGAGTTTGGCTTCCGCGTCGACCGAAGGAGCAACTATATTACTTTTATGGTTATTCGTACTTTTTGCCATGTTTGGTAGCCTAAATATATCTCAGAATATGCTACAATGCAAGTACCAATTTTCGGTTTTTTTTACAAAAAAATATAGAGGCAAAAATCGGGGAGTAGTTTAACGGTAGAATGTACGGATGGGGTCCGTATGGTCAGAGTTCAATTCTCTGTTCCCCGACACTTCGACTCGCAAGGAGAAGTACCCTGAGTTTATCGAAGGGCTCGCTCAATGTCTTCGACTTGTCGAAGGGCATAAGACTTGAGCCCTGCTATAATCAAATCATATGCTTTTTATCATCATCGCATGATCTGCTATTCGATTGCAGTTGTGCTTATCTCGATGGCCTCCAGACATACCGACACCAATTTAGTCGTCGCCATTACCAATATCTTAGGAGCGCTTGTTCCCCTAATTATTGTCATCCCTATATTAAACAAGCAATTATTTATTAATGGGAAATTTGGTATAGTTTTGTCCTTGCTTGCCGGAATTTGTATCGCAGTATTTTCTGTGTTTTTTTCCAAAAGTCTATCGGTGAATAAAGTTGGCATTGTCACTCCGCTTATTTTTGGCGGGATGATTTTTCTTTCGGCAATACTCAGTTCTATTTTTCTTAAAGAAAAAGTTTCTTTTTTCCAAGGCATCGGGTTGGCACTTTTGGGAATTGGCCTTCTTTTCATCATCTACGCCAAAGCCGCCGGAAAATAAGACTAAATTTACGAAAGAAAAAGTCTGGGATTTTTAAATAAAACAAACCCAATCATGGAACATAATGTTCCGCCTACTCCCACTATGATTGCCAAATTGCTACCGGCTGCAAGAAGCAGCGTACCGGATGAACTGGCTTGAGTACCGTCATACAAAGTAGTACCCGATAAAACCGAAGATGCCGGACCCGGAGCGCAACCATTATTGGCTCTTACGCTAAAGTAATATTTGTCCCCGGCCGTAAGATCATTGACCGTATACTGAACCACTCCACCGCTGGGACCTTGACTTAAAGTAGCATTATAATCATTTGCCGCTGAAGTCAGTCCGTAAAGAATTGTATAACTGTCAAACTGCGTGTTCGGAGGAGCAAAAGATAATGTCGCGCTATCTATTCCCATATCTACTTCAAAAAGATTTGGCGCGCCGGTAGGAATAGAATTCCCGCATGAAGGTGGACCAGACGAAGAATTATTATTTGAACTGCTGGAAGAATTATTATTGTCTGATCCCGGCGTGGGAGTCGGAGTATCCGTGGGTGTTGGCGTATTCGTAGGTGTAACTAAAGCATCAAAAATTACCTGTCCTAAAGCCGTTAGAGTAGTACCTGTCGTACTGTCTATTACAGAAATACTATCTGTTCCGGCAGTGGTTGAGGTTGCACTGAAAGTCGCGATACCTGTAGCATCAAGCGTGGCAGTAGTTGGAGAAAAAACAATCGTGCTGTCGCTGGTAGCCGAAAGCGTAACACTGTCACCGGCCAAAGGTATACCAGAACTATCCCGTAGGGTTAAGGTCAAACTGGCTGCGCTGGTTCCGTCTGCAGGTACCTCACCTGAACCCGAGGTAGTTGGAACCAGAGTGGAATGACCGGCGTCGGGCGGATTTCCTGCCAATGCAAATTTAGGGGTCACTCCAAATAGAAATATTGTGCTTATTATTACTACCAACAAATTCCTCAGAAAAAATCTCATCTTTTATATAGTATCACTAATTGTGTTCAATTTTGAAATAACAGTCGTGGCAATTAAATAATTATTGGCTTTTTTATGCTTTGGCCTTAAAGTGGGGTAATGTCAGCCTTATACTATATTGAAATAAATGTAAACGGGGTATGCTTCCAAAAATTCCTGCCGGGATCCTGCGAGATCAATATGCTATATTAGACCAGACATCTCACCTGCATTCTCCAACCAGTAAATCTATGATAACAGCAAAAAATATTTCCTATTCTTATGCGCGACTCAAAGTCTATGAAGAGTCAAATTTTTCTATTATTAAAGGGCATACCGTTGCCTTAGTTGGTCCAAATGGTGCAGGCAAATCAACATTGTTTAAACTCTTAATGGGTGAAGATACTGTATCAGAAGGTAAACTGGAAATTGTCGGAAAGATAGGTTATGTTCCTCAGGAAATTAAACATGACCCTGTTTTGGAACAAGCAACGGATATCCGCACCTATATAGATCCTGAACAAAAAAAAGAAGAATATGAGCTGATGATTATGCTTCATTCTTTGGAAGTCAACGCGGATTTGGATATAAAACCGAAAACTCTAAGTGGAGGACAACGAACTAAACTTGCACTTCTTCGGGCCATCATCGCCGAGCCGGATGTCTTACTCTTGGATGAACCAACTAATTTTTTGGATACGGAAGGAAAACGTTGGATTATGGAATTTTTAAGTGAATATCCCAATACGCTGATTGTTATTTCGCATGATATTAATTTACTCGATAACCATATTGATAAAGTGTTGGCGATTAACCCCGTAACGAAAAAGATCGAAGAATATAAAGGAAATTATTCCAAATATCTTCAGTTAAAAGAAAGTAATGAAAAAATGGTTCTCAAACAGTACAGTAATGACCAAAAAGAAATTGGCCGCATGAAAAAAAGTTTATTAAAAATGGCGCGTATGAGTTCTGAGAAAGGCGCGCGGGCGAGGGCCAATGTGCAAACTCGTATTGATCGTTTAAAAGATGCCTTGCCCGCCTTACCACGTGAATTAACCCATATCAAATTTACTCTTCCCGATCCTCTTCCCACCAATGAAATACCCATTAGCGCCATCAATATTTGTAAAAGTTATGGGGAAAATCCTGTTTTGACCAATGTCTCACTGGCGATCCGCCGAGGAGAAAGAATCGCCTTATATGGACAAAACGGGGCAGGAAAAAGTACGTTTATAAAAATCTTGATGGGCAGAATTCAAGCGGACAGCGGTGATGTCCAAAAAGACCCAAATCTTCATATCGGCTATTATTCACAAGAATTTGAAACATTTGATTTTAATAAAACAATTTTGGAAACAGTAGAATCTATATGTAGTTTACCGCTGGATCAAATACGACCAATACTTGCCAAATTTAATTTTCTTCGCCACAGCATTTATCAAACAGTGGGAACCCTATCGGGCGGAGAAAAAACCCGTCTTTCAATTGCTCTTTTAATGTTACAAAATTACAATCTGCTTATTTTAGATGAACCTACCACCTACCTGGATGTCACTTCCCAAAAGATAATCTTGGAAGCGTTGAAAAGTTATAAAGGCGCCATGCTTTTCGTCAGTCATACTGAAGAATTTGTCGAAGGTTTAGTACCAAATAGAATTTTATTATTACCGGAAAATAAAATCAAACATTGGATCCCTAAAGATATAAACAACTATTCCGCTTAAATTGTTATTTGCACCATCTCCCGAAGATTCCCGTGGATAATAAACGTTTGCTGTCTTTTTGTTCTAATGCCAACTCTCCTGATTCGATTGTTCCGCCAAAACCTTTCATCGTATCCTCCAGCATATTTCCCAACATAATTCCGGAAGCCGAAACAGCATAAGCATTGATTAAGACAAATAAAGGTTTTTCAGATAAAATCTTCTTACACTCACTTAACAGCTCCGGAAAATTATCATTAAATTCCCATCTCTCGCCGTTAGGCCCGTGACCGAAAACCGGCGGGTCCATGATAATTCCGTTATACTTATTCCCACGTCTTACCTCTCTTTTTACAAATTCCAAACAGTCATCCAAAATCCAACGAATTTTTGCAGACTGCAAATTGGATAATTCCTGATTTTTTCTTGCCCAACCGATAGTCGGATATGACGCGTCAATATGTGTAACTTCCGCACCGGCCTCTGCACAAATCAAACTGGCAATCCCGGTATAGCCAAAAAGGTTCAACACCTTCGGTTTTTCTTCCTTCTTAATTCTTCCCTGAAGCCACTCCCACATCACCTGCTGTTCCGGAAATACCCCTGTATGTTTAAAAGGTGATAAACGAGCCTGAAAAATCAGATTTTTGTATTTCATATCCCAACTCTCCGGCATCGACTTTTTATTCAACCATTGTCCGTTTTTCCCGCCTTCAGCAAAAACCGCGCCAGCGTTTTCCCAAACATTTTCTGCCAATTGAGGCTGCCACAAACACTGCGGATCTGGCCTGGATAAAACATATTTGCCAAACCTTTCCAGTCGTTTACCGTTACCGGAATCAAATAACTCGTAATCTTCCCAACCTGAAGTGGATAAAATAGTCATATATATTTCTACAATGTTACAGCTAACCCGCTAAAGGGTATTGGTCTATCAATCGGTTGTTTAGTATGCATTATACGTCTTAAATTTTGATCCTCACTTGAGGTAAGAGATGATTGTCTATCGACAATTACTTGTAAAGCATCATATAAATACGGATTTTCAAACTTAGGCTTTATCGGCATTCTTGCTGGAGAATCAAACATCTCTGATGGTAGAATACCGTTATTATAATAGGGTAACAAATATGGATAATTTGTCATTACATATGCTCTACTAATAATATCAGCTGCAACTATAGCAGTTTTAAATGAAATATCCGTTCTTGGCTTCTCTCCGATAAGTGGATGTCCCGCCCATACTGTTAGGGTATCTTCATACTTTAACCGCTGCGCAATAGATGATGGATTTTGTATCTCGCCAAACATAACTATATTGGATTTGCCTTGCTCTCTAAGATTATCCAACATAATTTTACGAAGCCGTTTACTATGTCCATTTTGTCTGAAACGATAATCTACAACCATTTCATTTGTGATAAATAGCCCATCAATTTTTTGTAATAATTGACTCACAGAATTAGCTTCTTGTTCAGATAAGGCATATGACTTTGGAGAAAAATCTAGTTTACTAAAAAACTCAGGGTTTGATTCAGGTGTTAAAATAGTTGTTGCCAATAAAGCTGTCGGATTTTCTATCCCTTTATCATAAAGAACCAGTAATTTATCTGCAGATACTATTCCACTAATCGCAGATACTACTTTTCCCGACGTTAGCTCCACTGGATCAACTAGGGCGCCTCTATAAGCAGATGCTACTAATGACGCAAGTGGACGAGCAATTGCTTGGCGATCATAAAAAGATAACCCACGCATATCATATCCCGTAATACGATGTCCGTCAGAAGAAGGTGAAACAACTACTGCCGAAGCAGCATATCTGTTTGGTGGCTGATCTAATTCAAGTTTTTGCATAATAAAAAAAGTAACAATATTATATCACATCACGTCCTATAATGTAAGCGTTGGACTTTCTAGCCTCAAATTAAATATGTTTATAGTATTTTGCGAAAAAATCAAGTTCTTTTCTTCATTATTAAACGGAATTTTTTGAATAACAGAAAGATATTCTTTTTGAGAATAAAGGGGCCAATCTGTTCCGAATAAAAATCGGTTAAAATTACCCATTAATCCTTTCACATGCTTCATCCGATACAAAAATTCATCTGCTTCTTGAGAACTTATTGAACTAAACTCAGCAAAAAATCCGGAAAAATCTGTATAAACATTTGGATTCTTCCACATGACGGCAACAGTATCCTCCAGCCAAGGATTCCCCATATGTGCTATAACAATTTTTAACTTAGGAAAACGGTGAGCAATCCTATCAACATGAAGCGGCCGTGCTTGCTCGAGGTAACCTCGACAACCGACCATAAGTACTCCTGTATGAATCATTATCGGATGATTATTATCTTCACAAAACTTAAACAAATCAAAAAAACGCTCATCAAAAGGATAATAATCTTGATAACCAGGATATAATTTTACTCCAACAATATCCCTATTCTTAAGATAATTAATTAAATTCTCCACTTGCGATTTATTAAATGTATCCAAATTTATGCTACCTATAGCACGAAAACGCTGATGATTCTTTGCGATATCAATTACTTGTTCTACAGATGAGTGAGTTACATCATTTGAAATAACTAAAGAATAATCAATTCCAGCTTCATTCATTGAAGTAATAAGCTGTTCAGGTGTCCAATTAACATTATTTGCTTTATCAATATGAGTATGGCTATCAATTATCATAATTTTTTTACACAATTGTGTATTGTATAGTTTTTTCAAAAAATAGCAATAAGAAAATTATTAATATATTTATTCATAAATGCAAGAGGCATTATCATAATCGCTCATCTATACAGTAAATCTTTCAAAAATAATGAAGGTTTATCGTTGACAAATAGAAAGGAATACACAAAAAAATATAATTGGAATATCTATTCTAAAACGAATTATGAAGCTAATAAAGTCAACCAATCTAGCCTCGGCCTGAAGCTAAACTTAGACCTATAATGTATTGCTGTGGTCAAAGATTTATGCTATACTTATACCTGTCACAATAAAAAACTATGGATACTAAACTAAAAAACCGTTTAATAGACTTCTCCCAGCTCAAATTTGAAGTACATAATGAAATGCGCTATGACGATGTCGGCGATTATTTCGGCAATACGATTATTGCCTATGACATGAAAGATGAAATCGTTAACAATGCCATTATGCTGCATGAATTTATCGAATACACATTAATTAAATCTGCCGGAATTCCTGTTTCTATGATTGACGACTTTGACGACAACCCCGACACGCGTGACCTTCATCCCCGCGAACATGCACTTTATCGAAAATTTCACCGTTTGGCCAATGCGATTGAGCAGCAGTTTATTGAAAATTTGGGATTAAACTGGAAAAAACATGAAGAGAATATTGACACCGCGCAAGTGGCGGTTGCCATGAAAAAATTGGAGAAAGAATTACACAAAGAAAAACCTTCACAAGAAAAAATGGAACAATCCGCCAAAACCGTTGAGGAAACTTTCAAAGAAGAGAAATAATTATTTGATCTGTCCGACTTTGACGTCAAAAGGAAGACTATATAAATTTCGTTCCAATCCATAATTTAAGCGGTTTAAAATTGAAGTTGAATAATCAAGCGAAAGATAATCGTCTTTTGATCTGTAATAATCACCCACACAGGAAAAACCTTCAACGTTTCGATATAATCTGCTGACCGCTTCATCAATTGATCTTCCCGCTCCGGTAATAACTGCCAAATTCCAGTCCGATCCAACTGTTACCAAAGAACCTTTACTCGTCTTTTTCACGTCCCACAGCCAAACATCCTTTTCAATTTCCGGCAAGAAATCAACCGCAATATCTGCGGAAACTTGTTCGTCATCGTCACGGTTTAAATTAAAAAGTCTCACCGATGAAGCGACAGTTCCCATGGGAATTGGTGATTTCTTCGCCACTATTGCTTCAAAAAAAGCATGAACCGATGAACAAAGCGCGAGTTCGGTGAAAAATGAATTATAACCCGGACGGTTTGAACAATATTCGCCAAAATACATTTTTCCATCTTTCTTATTGATCAAAAGTGAAGCATCCCAAATAAATAATCCTTTATGTTTTTTCGCCATTTCATCAATAATGGGAGGGAAAGAAATTTTATTAATTCGGTCTTCCATAATAGTTGGAAAAACCAAATCTTCAGCGCTGCCGGTTTGAATGGACAAATTTCCCGAGCCGAAAGATTTATTTTCCAACATTATTGTCGTAAATAACGGCACTCCGTCGTAATACATTATTTCCGGAGTCAGTTCAATAATTGACGGAATATATTCTTCCAAAATAAAACCTAACTTTTCATATTTATCGGGGAAATTTTCCAGCATTTCTACAATTTGTTTACATGCCAAACGTCCGTCTCTGACATCTGGTACAAAAGTATTCGCGCTGTCGTCACGTCCCTTTAAAACCCACAACTCATTTGTGTCTTGTAAAAACTCAAGTGCTTCGCTTACTTTTTTAAATTCTTTAACTCCGGGTGTATAAAGTTTGGGATAATGTTCTTTGACAAATTTCTTCGCTGCGTCGCGATCTATTTCAAATAAATAGTCTTCCTTCGTAGGAAATGTTCCTTCAACTTCGAGATGTCTTACTTTGTCCGCCCAGCGGTACAAATTATTTTCATCAAAAAACACAAAATAATCTTTAGGATTTTCCGCTTTTAGTAATAAGTCGACTACTTTTTCCGCCGGTCGTATATCAAGCATTCCTTTAAAAAGTTCCAAACGTCGCTTTTTATCAAAATCACTTTCTTTTGCGCGGGAAACTTCTTCCTCCATAACATATTCTTTAATATCTTGTACCACGCCGACAATTACTTCTTTTCCTTCTTGCTGGAGTTTTAAAGCAACGGGGAGTGCGAGTCCGCTAAAAGTTATAAAAATATATTTCATTTATATGTGATTATTAAACGCTATACAATACAAAAATGCAAGAGGTAATAATAAATTTTCAAATTCCAATGTCCAATTTACAATGAATATTTAATGTTTAAATTTTCAATTTCCAAATAAGAAGGGGTGACTCGCGAAGGGGCCCTCGTCGAGCGCCCGCAGTGAACAAAGTGAACGAGGACGTCGGACGGGGGTAAAGCGAGGAAGGATCCCGTCAAAATAAAACCAAGTGTTCCGAGCGAGCAATTTAAAAATCAAACTTTAATAGATGTCGAAATTTGCCAACAGCTTTTTATTTCCCTCAATTTGATACTGCAATAAATCATGATAAATCCCCGGTCTTGCAGCCAACTCTTGCGGCGAACCGCTCTCCGCAATTATCCCGTCATTAATTACCATAATTTTATTTACATTTTGAATCGTAGAAAACCTATGTGCAATAATCAAAACCAATTTGTCTTCCATTAAATGTTCCAATGCTACTTGTACTTCCTTTTCCGATTTCGCATCCAAACTACTGGTCGCTTCATCCAAAATTAAAACCGGCGCGTCTTTTAAAATCGCTCTGGCAATTTGTATTCGCTGTTTCTGTCCGCCGGACAAACGCACACCTCGTTCGCCAACTTCAGAATCGACTCCTTTAGGTAATTTTTCCACAAAATCCCAAGCATTAGCCAACTTTAAGGCGTTTTCTACCTCTTCATCCGTAGCCTTCGTCCCATACTTTACGTTTTCTTTAATCGTTGAAGAAAATAATTCACTTTCCTGAAAAACTAAACCGATATTTTTTCGGATAAAAGTATGACTCAAATTTTTATATTTTTTACCCGAGATATAAATATTACCGTCGCTTGGGTTATAAAACTTAAGCAGCAAATTTACAATTGTTGATTTCCCCGCGCCGCTATGACCGACTAACGCGACTTTCTCTTTTTTATTTAATTGAAACGATACATCATTCAAAACCTGATCTGATGTCTCATATTTAAATTTTACGTGATCAAATTGTAAAGTCAGATCAATTAATAATTGCTGAGAAAAATGATTTGATTCGTAATATTCAATCGCGGGTAAATTTAAAACGCTGAAATATTCTTTTGAACCGCTTTCCGCCGCTTGAATTTGTGTAAGAATAAATGACATGGCAAAAAGCGGACGACTTAATTGATTAAGCAATTGTAAAATTAAAACCAGTGAACCAACGGTTAATATCCCTTGAAAAGTATTAATAAAAGCAATAATACTGATAATCGTTACGATAACAATTAGAGATAAATTTCTACAAAAATCAAAAATATGAAAGGTGGTACTTTGTCTGGCGTAAATTTTGTTACTCTCTTCTAAGTTGCCTGAAACGAATTGATATTCCTCTTTCTCATTGGTAAAACTTTTTACCAATTTAATATTTCCTACCACTTCTTGCATTCGGCCGCGTAATTTATCTTCTATTTTATTTTTCTTTTCTTCTTCCTTACCCCATCTTCTCGTTGAATAGAAACTTAGTCCTAAATAAATTGGGAAAAGTATAAAAGTAAAAAATCCAATCGTCAAATTATAATAGGCAAGAACAGCAATTGTAAAAACTGTTTGCAAAATTGTCGGCAGAATAAAATTTGTACCGGTGTTAATAAAATTTTGAATTGTAAAAATTCCCCGACTCAACTGATTTATAATTTTTCCTGAAACTTCGGAATCGAAATAACTTTGCGGAAGCGTTAAAACTTTATCATAAAATTTTTCAGTCAAAAATCTCCTAATTTGTCCGGCGAAATGATCACCTAATCTGTCTGATAAAGAACTGGCAATAATTCCTAATAAATTAATGATAAACGTAAGAGCAATCAAAAATATGAGATTGTTCATATTCCCACTTTTGTTTTGCAGATGCGAAACAATGTCATCAACAATAAATTTGGAAATAATCGGAGAAACAAGACTTAAAACCGCGCCAAAAACTATAAGGAAAGCAATTATTCCTACCAATCCATATAACGGTCTGGCAATTCTAATGATATTAGCAATATTTTTCATAAATAAAAATTTTCAATTTCCAAATAAGAAGGGGTGACTTGCGCGGGGGTCCCCCGTCGAGCGCCCGCAACGAAACCAAGTCTGACTTGGCTAAGCGAGGACGTCGGACGGGGGTAAAGCAAGGCAGGACCCCGTCTAAATAATAACCAACTTCTCAATTACCTTCTTTACTTTTTCCACACTCTCTTCTTCATACACCGAAACTAAATAGATTTCTTTTTTTAGTTTTTTCAATTCTTCTATTTTCTCTTCGGCCTCTTCTTTAGTGAGTAAATCAGACTTGGTTAATAAAATAACTTCAGGCTTATTTAATAATTCTTTACTGTATTTGTCAAACTCATTTATAACCGTCTTATAAACTGAAACTAAATCTTCATTAGTCGCATCAATACAATGGATTAATACTTTAGTTTTCTCAATATGTTTAAGAAATTGAAATCCCAAACCCTTGCCGCTGCTTGCTCCTTCAATGAGTCCCGGAATATCTGCCAGGACAATATTTTTACTGCTTGGCATAACTCCTAAATTCGGCTCTAGAGTAGTAAACGGATAATTAGCAATTTTGGGATGAGCATTAGTTAAAGCGGCCAGTAAACTGCTTTTACCGGCATTGGGTAAGCCGATAAATCCGACATCTGCAATTAGTCTGAGTTCCAATTGAATTTCTTTTTCTTCCCCTAAACCGCCTTTTTCGGCATAACGGGGAACTTGATTAGTCGCGCTGGCAAACTCTCTGTTTCCTCTTCCGCCTGTTCCTCCTTTTGCAATTAAAACTTTATCCGCTTCCTTTTCAATTTCGTACGTTTTTTCTTTAGACAAATCGGTAACCCTTGTTCCCATAGGAACCAAAATAATCAAATCCTGCGCATTTCTGCCATACAAATTTTTTCTTTTCCCCGCTATTCCGTCAGAAGCTTTTAACTTTTTCTTAAACTGAAACTGCTGCAATGCGGTTAAATCGCTTGTCCCTTGAATATAAACATTTCCACCATTGCCACCGTTCCCGCCGTCAGGTCCGCCTTTATACATTCCTGCCCGATGTAAAAAAGTCGAGGCTCCATTTCCGCCGTTTCCGGCTTTGACAGTAATCGTAACATTATCTATTAACATACCTGCTATTGTACCATTATATTCTTCTTCGACCAAGCAATTTAACAATTCAACAATATAACAATTTGGTCTACAATATCCTCATGTACGGAATTATTTGCCTGATTGAATTTCTCTGTTTATTTCTGCTTTCCAAACAACTCACCCGTTCTATTTCACTTTTTCTTTATAAACTCAAATTCAATCAGCTCTGGACTATTCGCATCATAGCGATTATTTTTCTACCCGGAACATTAATTCATGAACTTTCTCATTTATTAATAGCAGGATTATTAGGCGTACAGACAGGTGATCTCACTGTCTTTCCCAAACTTCAAGGAAACACTATTCGTATGGGCAGCGTACAGGTAGCCAAAGTTGATCATTTACGCCAATTGTTTATCGGCCTGGCTCCGGTTCTCTCCGGTTTAGTAATACTTTTTATTTCCTTCCATTTTTTCTTTCAGCAACTTAATTCATTGAGTTATTGGATTATTTGCATATTTGTTTATTTACTGTTTGTTATCACAAACAGTATGTTTTCCAGCAAAAAAGACGTCGAAGGAGCAGGACTATTGGTTATCCTTTCTGTTTTAATCTTTGTCGCATTATTTATTATTGACAAACAATTTCTGCAGCAAATCCAAAATCTCCTCATGCTTATTCCTTCCAAATACTTATCACTTTCTGCATATTACTTATCACTTCCCTTAATCCTTGACATTGGCATCATCTTCATATTAAGATTGCTTATTCGAATAAAAACCTTATGAGAAAAGATTTTATTAACGCGCTTTTAGTTTTCTTCATTGTTGTTTTTGCCGGTGTCGGTTTAATGTATTTCTCAAATAATCTTGCCTCTTTGGCTCCCACTCCCACACCTACTCCTCCTCAGACTCAGCAAGCCCAAAATCAACCAAGTGACGCGGATTTAAGAAAACTTATAAAAATTCAAGATGAAGTTGTCGGCACAGGGCAAGCAGTAAAATCGGGAGATACGATTACGGTAAATTATACGGGTACTTTAACCAACGGCAAGGTATTTGATACGTCAATCGGCAAACAGCCTTTCACTACCCAAATTGGAGTAGGACAAGTAATCAAAGGCTGGGATTTGGGAATTATTGGCATGAAAGTAGGCGGTAAACGCAAATTAACTATTCCTTCAGTTCTAGGCTACGGTGCCCAAACCCAAGGTGCTATCCCTGCCAACTCCACTCTTATCTTCGAAGTAGAACTGCTAGGAATAAAATAAATACTACTTCCTCTTAAAAACTTTATTTAACTCTTCTATTGTTACCTGAATTTTAGTCGGCCTTCCATGTGGACAAGTCGAATTATTTTCGGTTTTAGCCAATTGTTCAATTAATCTTTTCATTTCCTCATTGCTTAATTTGTCTCCTGCCATAATTGCCTGCCGGCAGGCTAAAAATGCCAGCATTTTTTGCGATTGCGAATCAACAAATATCTCGTCATGCCGAACTGGTTTCGGCATCTTCTTGGGATCCTGAAACGAGTTCAGGATGACAATATTCTTCATATTTTCCAGCAATTCCTTTATTAATTCTTCAATATTTCGCTTCGTAAACATCTTAGGAATTGCCAAAACTATATACTCATCATCTTTCTTCTTAAATTTAAAGCCAATTGAGTTCAAAATATGTTCACGCTCCTCAAGTAAATTTTTCTCACCCAAAGTTAAATCTAATATCTTTTCCTCTTCTAGAAATATAAATTCACTTTTTTGCATCCTTTTTGTGAACGCAGACATATATTGTTCATAAAGAATACGTTCGTGCGCTGCGTGCTGATCTATTAAGACAAACCCATATTTATTTGGCATAACAATATACAAATTATGTAATTGGGTAGGCTCAAAATTGTTTATCTTCTGCTCGCTGTCCCGCACCAGCCAAGGATTTACTGTCTCACGCAGTGTCAGGCCGGCAAACGAATGCGTAATATCTTCTTGGGAAAGTGGAAACAAACCGCTGGAAGAAAAATCAGGTTCTTGCCGGCTTAAGGCTGACTTTATCGCCTGCGACAACGCCGACATTACCTGTTCTTTATTGGTTATACTGACTTGTTCCTTACGCGGATGTACATTCACATCTACAAATTCAAACGGCAATTGAATGAAAATACAAAAAGCCGGATAACGATTGCCAGACAAACTGGTTCCGAAGGCTTGTTTAACCAAACGAGCCAGTTGATTATCCGCCACATGACGACAGTTAATAAATAAATGCTGTTTACTAGTGATAGGGAAAGAAAGCTGTGGAGGGGTCACAAACCCCTGAACTTCAACATATGCATCCTTAAAAGAAATAGCTACAAATTTATCTTGAATTAAGCGGGAAAAAAGTAATGATAATCTCGGCTTTTGTTCCAAAACCGCTAGATCCATAATTCTTTTCCCATTATGCGTAACTAAAAAAGCAATCTCAGGATGCGCTGCTGCCTGATAAATTATTTGCTCAATAATATGCCGCAGTTCGGTTTGCTTGCTTTTCAAGAACTTTTTTCTGCCCGGAGCCGACTTAAAAAGATTATGCACACTAATACTTGTACCCACAGGCATACCCGCGGTTGATTCTTCGATTATTTTTCCGGATTTCAAAGCAATTAAAGTACCAATTGGTTCATTGGCAGTTCGGCTTTGCAGCGTTATATCTGATACCGCAGTTATACTGGCTAAGGCCTCTCCCCGAAAACCAAGTGAGGCAATTGATAAAAGCTGCTGTTCCTGGCTCACTTTGCTGGTAGTATGTAATTTAAAACTTTCTAACAAGTCCTCTTTAGACATTCCCGATCCGTTATCATGCACTATAATTTTCCTAAGCCCGCTGTCCTGCAGATGAATTTCGATACGTGTGGCAGAGGCATCAAGACTGTTTTCGATTAATTCCTTCACTACATAGGCCGGTCTTTCTATCACTTCACCAGCGGCAATTTTGGCCACAATCTCCGGTGGCAATAAATGAATCTTTCCCATGCCCATTACTCTAGCAGAAAATAGCTATTTTTGTCATTGACAGTATACAAACTGATCAATATAATTCTTTGAGACATGGCATTACGACGAATTGAAGAACGAGTTGAATCTACTCCTCAATCTCTTATTCATCCCCTTTCTGCTTCCGATACTAAACCTCAAGAAGTTACCGACTGGCAAATAATCAGATTTAATTCTTACGGCATAGGACGAAGCATCCAAGCGCCAGACACGGAATTACCTCAAAGGGAAATAGCCAATCCGAAAAGTCCGCATAGATTCTATTCAAAAATGCTTATAGTCACCGATGATGGGAGACAGCATCTTCTGACTTCTGAAGAACAAATACCGAAAAAATATAAAAATGACGAGGGAGCCTTTACTGTCGGCGAGCCAATCAAAAAAAAAGGTGCAAAAATTGTCGCAATGCATGTAATCTATAATCCATTAGCCTTAGAAGATATGGATTCCAGCCGCTACTTTCATGAAGAACATGTTAGAAATCCTAATTTACCCATTAGTAATGCTTATGATGATTATTATAAAAATAAAAAGGGGTTAAGAAAAGTTGTGGATAATTTAATCCCTTTCAGCAAATTCGTCAGGTTTATCAAACATTCTTAGTTGCTCCTTCAACTCCGCCAGTTTATTCAATGCTTCCAGCGGCGTCACTTGTGAAATATCAATTGCTTGCAATTCTTTACTAATTAAATGTTCGGCCATATTTAAAGGCTGTGATTTAAGAGTCGGAATAACTTTTATCACCTGCGGCTCCAACTGCTGTTCAAGTAGTTGCAATTTTTTATCTGCCTTTTGCACGACTTCTTCCGGAACTCCGGCTAATTTAGCTACCGCAATACCGAAACTGTGCGACGCCGCGCCCTGCATCAGGGTATACAAAAATGTCGGCTGGTTATGCTGATTATCCGTAGCCATATGATAATTGACAATTACGCCCGGATATTTTTCTTCCAACTGCTGCAGTTCATGATAATGTGTGGCAAAAAGCGTTTTCGGACAAGAAGGAAAATGGGTAGCCAAATATTCCGCCACAGCCCAAGCGATACTGATCCCGTCATAAGTACTCGTTCCCCGACCTATTTCATCCATAACTATTAAACTCTTCTGTGTGGCGTGATACAAAATATACGCTGTTTCAACCATTTCCACCATAAAGGTTGATAATCCTTCCGTGATGACATCGGAAGCGCCGCTTCTGACAAAAATCCGATCCACCAAAGGTAATTTCGCGCCTTCTGCCGGGACAAAACTGCCAATTTGGTTAAGTAAGACTATCAAAGCAACCTGACGGATAAAAACCGATTTACCGGCCATATTCGGGCCGGTAATAAGCAATACCGATTGCTCACCGGATTCTAAAATAAGATCATTGGGCACAAAACGTGTATCAGTTAACAAAGTCTCAACCACCGAATGTCTGGCGGCTTTCAACTCTAACTTGTCTTCGCTAAACTGCGCACGAACGTAATTCCGTTTTTGCGCCAAAGCGGCAAATCCGAGTAAACAATCAAGCTGCGCAATCGCGTTGGCTGCGGTTTGGATAGTCTGCGTGAAGGATAAAACATGGTCTAAAATTTGCCAAAATAATTCATATTCCAACTCCTTCATTTTCTCCTCGGCTCGCAATACTATTTCTTCCTGCTTTTTCAATTCCACGGTCATAAAACGCTCACCGTTAACCAGAGTTTGTTTACGCTGATAATTATCCGGGATCAATGCCAAATTTGATTTACTTACTTCAATATAATAACCGAAAACCGAATTAAACCGCACTTTAAGAGAACCGATACCTATTTTTTCCCTTTCCTTAGCCTCATATTCTTCCATCCAGGTTTTACTTTGACGGATAGTTTTATGTAGCGCGTCCAGCTCCGTATTAACCTGCGACCTAATCATTCCGCCTATCCTCAAATCAATCGGCGGTTCGGGAGCAATATTAGCTTCAATATAAGCAACAACCTCTTCAATTTCATTAGAAATATTTTTCTCAATTTGTTGCAATAACGAATAATCGTCATGCCGAACTTGTTTCGGCATCTTCTTAGTTTCAAATGAAGATCCTGAAATAAATTCAGGATGACGTACTGTTTGCTTGGCTAAAATCTTTTTTATCTGCAAAATTACTTGCAGCGATAATTTTAAATTAACCAAATCTCTGGCATTACCGATTTTAACCGACAAACGCGAAATAATGCGCTCAATATCGGCAATTTGCCGCAGCAATACAGCCGCCTCTTCTCTTAAAGTTTGATTTTTTAATAGCTCCTCAACCGCATCGTGACGAGCAGTAATTTTTTCCTTATTATACAAAGGCGTTCGAAGCCAAAATTTTAATAAACGTCCGCCCATCGACGTTTCCGTCTGATCAATAACACTTAAAAAACTGCCTTTATCGTTATGTTCGCGAAGCGTTGAAAATAATTCCAAATTGAAAATGGTTGAACGATCTAATTGAACATATTCTGTATTCATTAGCTGCTCAATTCTTTTAATATGTATTACTTTCGTTTTTTGGGTTTGCTGCAGATAACCAATTAAAGCCGCAGCTGTCTGTTGCAAAAGCAACTGGTCATCAATACCAAAACCGGCCAGGGTTTTCAAACCAAAATGCTGTTTAAGAATACTTTTTGCCTCACTTGCAAACTGTTCCCAGTCTTGAAAACAAAAAATATTCATGCCGTTTTGCCGCTTTAAAAGCTGTAAAAAACTCCCGTCGTTATATAACTGAGGCGATAAAATACATTCACTTGGCGCAAGAGCGGCTAACTCATTTTGTAAACTAACAGCTAATTGCTGAAAAGTAACTTGTTTAACCGCAAAATAACCGGTAGAAATATCGGCAATTGCCAAAGCCAATTGGTCATTCTCATAAAACAAACTAATAATATAATTGTTCTCTTTTTTCTCCAAAGCTTTTTCATCCAGCATTGTCCCGGGTGTCACAATTCGAATAACTTCACGTTTAATTATGCCCCGAGTATTGGGAGGACTCATTTGTTCACAAATTGCTACTTTGTAGCCGGCTTTAACTAATTTCGCCACGTAAACATCAACCGCATGAAAAGGAACACCGGCCATGGGAATCCGTCCATCTTTACCTTTCGGCCGGCTGGTTAGGGTGATATTTAAGACTTGCGCGCCGATAGTCGCATCTTCAAGGAAAAATTCGTAAAAATCACCCATGCGGTAAAAAAGCAGACAATCCTGGTAATTTTTCTTAATCTCCAAATATTGCTTCATCATGGGAGTGGTAAAGGTCTGCATAGGAATAATTAATCATATATCACTGCATAACAATATTGCAAAAATTTGAAGTCTGCTACAATAAATCTATGGACCCAACGCAACAGCCAATACAACCTGCTCCAGTTGACACACAGTCAACAAAAATCTGTCCTGTCTGCCAATACGTGGTCGAGGATTCCTGGTACTTCTGCCCCAACTGCAGTAAAAAATTAAAAATGAAACCCTTACCGACCACTGTCTGGCGCCAAATCGGCGTCTATCTCCTCAGCGTTTGCCTTCCACCGCTTGGTCTTTTCCCCGCCTTTAATTACTTAAGACAACACAGCTGGAAAGCCAGAATTGTCGGACTTATGTGTATTCTGTTCACCATTCTTTCAATAGTTCTAACCACCTGGTACGCCATGAATTTAATGCAGCAAATTAATACTGAAATGAAAAGTCAGCTTGCACCTTTGCAGCAATTGGAGCTACAATAAGGCTATGAAGGTTACTAAATATCTTCATTCCTGCTTATTGGTTGAAGATCAAAATACTACTATTCTTCTTGACCCGGGAAATTATACTTACCAGGAAAAAGTATTCCCTTATAACCAAATTGCCAAAATTGATTATATTGCCATCACCCATGAACACCGGGATCATATGGATATTGAATTTCTAAAAGAACTGCTGACGCACTATCCGCATGCACAAATTATCGGCAATGAATCAATTAATACTACTTTAATCAAAGAAAACATGTTAGTACAAACAGTGGGTAATAATTTCATCAATCTCATTCCACTACACCATGAAAAGGTACTCAATTTTCCTCTTCCCATCAATTGTGGAATCACTCTTTTTAATGAATTGCTTCATCCCGGCGACTCATTACAATTTCTCCGTTCTCCCCGTGTTCTTGCGCTGCCCATAGTAGCGCCTTGGGGAAGTCTGGTTAAAGCAGCCGAACAAGCATTGCTAGTAGAACCCAAAGTCGTTATTCCTATTCATGATTGGCATTTAAAAGATGAAGCCCGGCATGCTTTCTATCAATGGTTAGTTACCTACTTTATGCAACATAATATTACTTTTCTCCAACCCGAAACCGGTCAAACTTTTGAGGTATAAACATAAAAAAAGATTTCTAGTTCCATAAATTTAATGAGCAAGATATTGTTTGTTAACCCAGCCCTTGCTATACAATTCTCCGTTTTCCTTCACATTAATTTCTATTTGTACCCATTGCGCAGTTTGTGAAGCCTCAATAAATTTGGTATCAGTCGTAATACTAGTTAATATCTTCCCACCAAAATTTGGAGCACTGCGTACATTTATGCCTTTAACACCTTGAGGAACCTTTACAATCACATGCGCTTCTGCGGAGGCTGAAAGAACATCTTTAGGATTATTCAACATGATTTCTTGCGTCTGAGTTGGCTGAATTGATGTGGGAGAAAGATTTGAAGTATTGGGAATATTTTGTAAAGATTGATTATTTGCAGATTGATCCGGAACAATAACAAATACAGTGAAGTAAGACACCATTGCCAATAAAACTAAACTTAATCCCATGGCAGTAAATTTTAAAGTCTTATTACTGACATAAAACCGCGGAAATTTAAAATTAAAATGAACAGCAGGCAATTTTTTCTTATATTTTGCTTTCTCAGTTGAAGACGAACTCAAACCTTTTAAGGTTATCATCCGCATATAAAGTGTTAAAAAGACAAAACCGGCAACGAGAATTAAAATAATTCCCCAAGTAGTAATTGTCTGTACTCCGCCTATAACACCCATCATGTTATTATTTTGTCCGGAAGAAGCTAATAATAATGTTCTTAAATCCGAAAGCTCGGATTGTGCTTTATTATAATCAATCAAAGCTGCTCGATACGCGCTTATCCGCTCGTCAGGCGTCTGTGCTTCTTTTTGAGTTTGAGCTGCCGCATCAAGTGAGGCTAAAATATCCGCATTTAAAGTGGCCCCCTGAGCAAAGTAGGCTGTGTTCTTCAAAGGAGCGAATAAAATATTCGCCTGAGTACGTAAGGAAGAAATCTGACTGTCAGTGATTTTCCAGATATCGGTTACCTCAACAGAATAAACTTTTGTTCCGCCCGGAGGCAGCGTCACACTGCCGGAGACAAAAGACGCTCCTTGCGCAGGATCGTAAGTCAGGGTTAACCCCGAATCCATCTTAATAACATCTTTAGCAGTTGCTTCTTTGGGAAGATAAAACTTAACCGGTACTGTCTGAGTCGGCGCATCAACTGGATTGACAATCAACGTCTTAAAAATAATACTTCCTTCTTCCATCCAGGTGGTAACAATCGGTTTATTTGACGTTTTTTCAACCAATTGCTTGGTAGTAGAAATAAGCGCCTGCAGTTGAAGTACGCTGTTTTTCAAATTGGTAACATTATCCGCATTCGAATTTAATAAATTGATTATCGGCGATAAATCAGTGGTCACACCCGAATTATTGGTAGTATTGTTGGAATCATTATTTGTTGTATAGTTGTTATTATAATTATTGGTATTATTGACAATAGTTGTTCCCCCACCTGATCCTGATCCCGAACCTGATAAATTCAAATTGGTAATTTGCGTTGATACGCTTTGTATTGCGTTATAGATCTGGGTAGACGAATACGACTGCCAATTAGCCAAAATGCTTGAAATACTTGCGCTTGACGAATTCAAGGTCGCAAGAGTATTTTGCATTTGCTGTATTCTGCCAAAAATTGTCGCCGCCGTAGCCGGATCATTAGATGAACCGATAGCCAAAGAAAGATTTGACATTGAAGACTTTAAATTTTCTAATTCATCATAGGCTGTGGTTGACTTACCGTTAAAATTAAGTTCAGCCGATATTGAACTAATATCATTGGTGGCGTTATTAGCTGCGGCATATAAAGTATCCGCTGTTTGTGAACCCCATTTATTTTGTACACACTGAATACTGCCAAAAACTGTTGAATTTATTCCGCAGCTATCACCTGTAGAACCCAGAGTAGTGGAAAGCGCGCTGATTTGTGTCGCAATATCTGAAATTGAATAAGTACTCCATTTACTAAGTAGAGTATTAACATTGGTGCTTATGGTATTAACCGAAGTTTGCAAAGCATTGACATTAGTTAAAATCGTATTGGCTGTTATTTGTATACCGGCCACACTTTGCTGAGTTTTATTCATGCTGCCAAAAAGCGTAGCTGAAGCTGTTGAATCGGAAACCGTGCCAATTGAAGTATTTACGGCTGTCAAGTTAGTCAACAACGTCTGCATGTCGACATAGGCACTCGATGTTTTACCATTGTAGCCCAGTTCTGTCTGCAAGGCGCTAGCTGTGGTATAAGCGTTATTAGCCGCTGTATATAACGAGGCTGCTGTTTGAGTACCCCAGTTATCTTTGATACATTGTATACTGGCAAAAACCGTACTGCCGGTACAGAGATCTGATGACGTTCCTAAAGATGTTGCAATCCCTCCGACTTGAGTCAAAATATCACTGGCTGAATAACTTCCCCATTTTGTGATAAGTGTATTGACGTTGGTGCTCATGGCGCTGACCGAAGCCTGCGTTGTAGTAATTTGGGAAGAAAGTGTATTAACGCTGGTTTGTACATTGCCAACATCATTGGACACACTTGTCAAATCTTTATTATTAACTCCTTTAATCGAAGAAACCGCACTTGTAACATCAGACTGTGTTGATAACTGTCCATTACCTGCACCTGTAAGTGTCGCACCTGTAAGCAAACGCGAACCATATCCCCAAACACCTGTGACTAAATTATCAAAAGTATCCAAAGATCTACCCGTATAATTCCAAATATCATGAATTAATGAACCAAAATCTGTTAAATCACGCGTAGGATACTGCCAAACCTGTTGAGCCGAGAGAGTGGAGACATTTTGCGCAGTGCTGCCGAAAGTGCCCGCGTTAGTATGTGCGGATGTGCTTGCTTCCCAAACCGCATTTTCCACCTGGGACGATGATAAATTAGCCGGCTCAATTGTAAATGATTTATCAATGCACAAATGTTGAGACGGCGTATCCGTGGTGTCACAGCAAACCTGAGTGGGATATAACCCGTCAGGATCCCCGGCAGTTGAAAAACTATACGAATACCATCCATTTGCTCCGGCTGTCATTTGAACAGCACTTAAAAATGATGTTCCACCGGGATAATTACTGGTTATTGAGCAGCTTGCACCTGTCATCGGAGCATAACTGTCATTGTATAAAAATTCACCCACGACACAACTGCTGTTCTCCAGACAAGCTTGATAGCCTGTAGCATGAACAGTAGTAATACTGAAAATACCTAAAACTACACCAAAGACAAGACATATAATTATGCCTTTTAATATTTTTTGCATACTGATACTTCGCAGCATTTATTTTTTTTCAGGCTTTTTCTTTACCTCCTCTTTATCGCCGTTAAATGCGTGCATGATTTCTTTAACCGCATCAGCTATTCCCTTGGCAAACTCGGGTAACTTTTTGGGGCCAAAAATAATTAATAAAACGACTGCAACGACGATTATTTCTGTACGACCGATATTGTCAAACATGTGCTACATCACCTCCTTTATGCATATGATCTATTTAATAACAAAGTGAGTTCAAATAAAAGTAGCAAAGGAACAGCCAATAGTAGATCGGAAAAAATATCGGTCGGAGGAAGCATTGTAACAAATAAAATTATGCCTCCATAAATATATATTCTCTTTTTTGCTATGCTTTGTCTCTTCATGAAATGGAAACGAAGTAAAAGAGTGCAGATGATAGGAAATTCAAAAATAAGACCCAAAAGCGTTGCTGTCATAAATACCGCATCAAATAATTTTTGAATGTCCCAAAAATTTCCGACTTGAAAACCTTTGGCAACCGAAGCGTAAATTAAAACAACATAACGCATAATCCAGACACCGAAGGAAAAACCTAGAATAAACAATAAAAGACTCCAAGGTAGAAGCTTTAAAATCATCTTGTATTCATGCTGATGAAGAGCCGGTTTAACAAATTTGAGTACCTGGTAAAGGAAAACCGGTAAGGCTGCTATTATTCCACAAGTAATACTAATGGTAAAAGACAATCCTATAAACTGAAATGGCGATGTCATAACGATATTTACCCCTTGTAAATTAAATAACTTAAGACCCAGAACAATTAACTGATTGCCGAATAAAAATGAGACTAAGGCACCGATTGCAAAAAAAATAAGTACCGAAAATAACTTGCTTCTTAATTCCGAAACATATTCAAAATGTTCCTGAAACATGACTAAATTATCAGCTAACATAGGGTTATATAAAATATTAGCATTAATGTAGAGATTATGCTACTATTTTTAATATGCCTGTAACTATAGACAAAATGCTTGGAAAGGCATTGCTGCATAAGCATCAGTTAAGCGATATTATTGTTTCTTCAAGCGGTGGAGCGTTAAACACTACCAGTGTCACAACTGTAACCAGCAATAATTCCCCCACTACTCAAACGGTTATTCTTTCGGATGCAACCACCGGTCCAATAACTATCACACTTCCTCAAGCTTCAACGGTAAACAACACAATTTATACAATAAAAAAAATTGACGCTTCGTCCAATTCCATAGTTGTAGATGGCTACAATACCGAAACTATTGATAATAACCAAACTATACTTTTCGTAAATAAGTTTTCGGTTAAAATTTGACTTTTCCCAAAAAACAGGACAAACTAATAATCCTGTGAAAATAATTTCTTTACTCCC
>DATKGO010000012.1:0-8824 GCA_035510695.1 Patescibacteria group bacterium
AGGGGGACAGTATACAGTGAACTGTATACTAATGTCAAGAGTTGGAAAACGTTCATGGCCATTTAATACTAAATTGGGCATTGCTAAGAGCCATTTCTAGCACGAAAGTATATATTCAGAGAGTTTAGGTTCGAGCAGTGGTTCAACTCCCGTTGGTGTCAATAGAATCTAGCCTCAATTTTTTAGAAGATTAAAATTTGGTCTGAACCTAAAAAAGAAGAATTTAGCTTGATTTGTCAAGCTAAATTGTAGTTGCTATAAATTCATCCCGTTGAGTACCCCATCTGGTACGAAGTTCGTACCTATCTAGCTTCAATCGATCCGATTGAGAAAACTATTCTTATCATAGCATTCTCTAAGTTTAAAAAGGAGGAAGAAAAATGATGAACTCTTCCTTGTTTGATGAGAAAACTTTCTATAGCACCTTTCTTAGGGATCTAGAGGGTTGTAGAAACGAAGTTATTATCGAAAGCCCGTATATTACAAGTAAGAGAGCAGAACTGCTAATACCTATATTTGAGAGCCTCTTGCTAAAGGGCGTAAAAATCTATGTCATGACTAGAGATCCCAAAGAACATGAAGAGAATATGGAATACCAATCCGAAGATGCAATATCTCAATTCGAAAGAATGGGCGTTCAAGTTTTACTATGTATTGGCAACCATCACCGAAAGCTTGCCATATTAGACCGGAAGACACTTTGGGAAGGAAGTCTAAATATTCTTTCCCAAAACAAAAGTAGGGAAATTATGAGAAGAATTGAAAGTGAAGAATTGGCAATCCAGATGTTTGAATTTCTAAAACTCGGAAGATTTATTTAGAATTAGGTAATACTTACTTTTAAAACCTCGGCAATTTTATGCAGTTTCTTATATGAGGTATTTATTTCCCCTCTTTCAATCCTGGCGTAGTAGCTAACATCCATACCTGTTCTTTTTGCTACTTCGGCTTGAGTCAAATTTGCTTTTTCTCTCGCTTCGCTCAATTTAGCGCTTAGTTCTATTGCGATTTTATTATTTTTCTTCCTGACTATATGTGTATATTATAGCATCCCTTTACAAATATTGCATAATCTTAAGGGTAAAATTTACAACACTTTTCAGAAATTTCAGATAAAAGTTTGAGATATTTTCACAAAATCACACAAGATTTATTATTGTAATATTCTAAACTAGTCATGCACCTTATGATACAGCAAATTTATATTCCAAATCCTATTTCGGAGAAAAATAGATTTTTCTTATAAAAACTTAGAATGGTTTTCAAATGTGGAACAATATTCTTTGGTAATTTGTTAATAGGAAACCAATCAATTTCGGAACATTTGTTAGGCTCTAAGTTTCTAGGATTTCCAATCCAATTTTTAGCTAATAAATAAAAGTCTATGAATTCAGCGTCTCCAGATTTTCTATGCATTATATGGAATATCTTTAAATCTTTATTCTTAATGAGGATTCCCGTTTCTTCCTTTATTTCACGCTTAGCAGCGCTAATAATTGATTCGTTACCATCTATAAATCCTGAAACTAAACTAAATAATCCACTGGCCCACCTGGTGTTATCTCTTTTCAATAAAAGAATATTGGAGTTTTTATCTTCAAATAATATGTAAACCCCAGAAAATAATTTGAATGGTTTGTAGTTAGGCATAAATATCTCTTAAGATTCTAAGCATGATTCTATTATACGCTTCCCAACGAATCAATTAGCTCCATCATTTTTGTTAATTTCGTATTTGTATTTGCATTTTGAGACTTTTTTTTCACTGAAGCACTGACTTGGCGGATTAAAGAAAGTATTTTATATACATTCCATTTCCTTATTTCATCTTGCGTTGGCTGTTTTCCCAAATATGTCTCAAGTAAATAACTATCGTAGTTCTCTTCAGAAATGTCCATCAATGAAGCCGACAAATATGCTAAATCATATAATCCATCTCCACCAATTGAATCGGGATCAATAAATGCCATTACTGCCCCGTCATTAATGAGAATATTGTCAAGAGAACAGTCCCCATGAAGTAATGAGCTTCTTTCGACTTGCGGTAACTTTTCTGCAACTTGCTGAACCAAAGAGAGTCTATCTCTGTCTATTAATCCTATGTCTGCTAAAAATTTTCCTCTTCCAGACAACATATTGCGCATCGTATCAACCCATGATTTGTCTCCTTTTCCATCGGTATGAAAGTTAATCCAACCGAACTCATCTAGATGTATTTCATGAGCTCTCCTCAGATATTTAGCTATGCTAGCTAAGACAGTATGTCTGTTCTCTTCGGAAAGCCCTGCAAATTCTGTATTGCTTCCAGAAACAAACTCCATCATTTGATAGCTAAATGGAACTAATAATTTCGTGAAATCGGAATGCAATATATTAGGCACAGGAATATTAGCTTTATTCCATTGATCAAATAAATAATTTTCTCCAAAAGCAAGGCGGTCATATGGATATAACTTTAAAACTCTCCTAGATTCAGACGTTTCAACAAGAAACGTTGTGCTCATATGCCCTCCTTCTAATCGAGAAAAATTGGACGTTCTAGAATCTGCATTCAGTATTTGGGTAGCATATAAACTACTATTCGCCAGAAGGTTTTCCACAAGCGGGTTTTCTCTACCAGAGTAATTAATGGGTTCGTAATTTTCAGTATTCAATTTCATATTTATTATTTAACATTATTAATTATAGTCACTCCCTCATTCCCATATGTATGTTCTACGTAGGATGCAGAATTTACATGTTCACCATATTCTCTTCTTAAATCCTCAGGGGTTCTGGCTATTAATTCTTGTACATAGGCTGGTAAACTTTCTAGCTCAATTATTCCATCTGAAACATCGATCTGCAATAACCTTAAAGTTACATAAAGTCTTTTTTCCGCCGTATCTAAACTTTCATCGGCAACTGATGCAATCCAATTCTTTTTTCTAATTCTGTCTAATACTCTTGGGTCTATTTCTTCCGCTATTTTTCTTATATGATCTAAACCTTTAAATAATAATGTTCTTGATATTACATCGCCTAATAATTTTGTCAAAAACTGTTCGTAGGTTTCAGAATATATGTTTGTAGAAATATCAGATACTCCTCCATAGGGCATCATACGTCCTTCATAGGTAACAAATACGTTAATTCCCTCCAAAGCCTCTCCTTTGGAATCTGGATTTAAATAGGTCATACCCAAGCGAACATCACCTGTTTTATTTGAATAACTATCAAAATATGTATCGAATTCTGTCAGTTTGTCAGGTTCAACATTTTTTCCCAATCCGACGAATCGCATATCCTTATAGAATACCTTTAGTTTTTCTATTCCGCTTATCTTATCATCAGAAAATACTAATTCTCTCACATAACCCTGAGCATCTGTTAAGCTAGCACCTAATAAATCCGCAAGCCTTTCAACAGTGTCATCTTCTATAAGAAGTGTTCTAAAAAATAGCTTTAAATCGGGATACCTTCTTTCATCTACAGGCAAAGCGGCATCTTCTCTTAACACATCAACCAGTCTCTTTATCCATTCTGGTTTGACAACTGCTTGATGATAATTATCTACGCTTAACCTAATACTAAAATCGATTTTATCTCCCCCTTGCTGTTTTTCTGTTAAAGCTGCTTGCATTTGGCTTAAGCCCCGTAGCATTACCTCTTCATTTGCCAACCAATTGCCACCAGTGATAATTTCAAAATAGCGATAATTGGCTTCTTTTATTAATCTGAGTATTGTAGGAAATTCCATCATTGGTTCTCCTCCTCCTGAAATAACAAGCGCATCAAGCTTAGACTGATTAGTTATTTCAATAAAATTACTCACTGCAGACTCGTTCAATATCATATTGGAATCAACATTGCGAGGCTTCGGAGATGCAAACATACAATGCTCACATCCAATTGGACAATATTTAGTTGGCCAAAAATATGCAACCGATAGGGGATAATCATTTTTACTATAATCTATAGGATACGCATTTGATAATCTATCCCTAAGTTCCTGGGCACGTATAAAGATGTTTTCTGATCTTTCTTTCATAGCTAAATTTAATAGAAAGCTAATTAAATAAATTATACCATATTTATTGAAAAAATAAATACTATATGATAGAATTCAATAAATTTATCTTTAAATATAAATATGAGTTTAGAAAACGAACAAAGGATAGGTAGCTTAACTGGAGAATCGTTAGTAGTAGAGCCTCGTTCGATTATTGGTCAAGATAGGTACGTTGTCCTTTCAAGACTAATGACTGATTATGGAGCAGGGGTGTTATCCACGTCCCAAGTCATTGATATATTGACTGGGGAAAGCGCAAACGGAACAGAGTTTCATTTCAATTTGAATACTGATATACAAAGGTTACTTATACATAAACCGCCCTTTAAAATTACTTTATCAACTACTTCTGATAGTTCTGCTCTTAGAGATCCACATATAGACACTGGCGAATCCAATGATGCAAAGATATCTGTAGGCGTAGAAGAAATCAATAAAGGGCAGGAATACGAAGATACACAGTTATTATTGTATGGAGACGCTGTAAAGGGAATAATAGGCAATCGTAAAATGATTGGATTATATGGTCAACTTTCTTTCCCTGCTTCCCAATCAGTTATTGCAATATCAAAATATTTTACGGACATATTATCTAATATAGGCGAAGACGAATATGCTGTGCTTCATTCAGGATCTCTTGTCGGGACAAGCGGAATAGCACATGAAGTAATTAAAAACAAAAGATTATTCAACATAGGAATTGTTCCACATTCAATAGAGCATCTTGTCGAAAGAAGTAATTTTTCAAACTTAATTATAGAAGGAGAGGATTGGGGGGACGCTTCTTATTTATTTGGAGGATTACCTGATGAGATTGTTTTTGCGGGTGGAGGATATTGGTCATTTCTCGAATATCAGAAAGCTGTATCTAGAAATAAAACTATTAGATTTTTAGACTTTGAAGGAGCTCGATACTGCAGAGAATTTAATGACGGAATACCTAAGCAAAGAATTGAAGTATCCTAATCTTGATTCCATTGCAAGAATACAATTTGTTACAATGATAAAAAGTGAAAAATAATGTTTGCACAATCTATTTAGTCAGACACGGAAGAACTGATTGGAATGACAAAAAACTTGTTCAAGGCCATACGAATATTCCGTTAAATCTGGAAGGCCAAACTACTGCTCAAGAATTAGCGAAAGAATTTAGAGATATTAAATTTGATAAGATTTATACTTCAGATCTTTCGAGAGCTAGGGAAACTGCAGAAATTATTGCCTTAGGGCACAAATTAGCCGTTGAAACAACAAAAGCTTTGCGGGAAAGAAATTTTGGTAACGTTGAAGGCAAATCTCATGACATATTTCCGGAAATGAATCGATTATTGGATAGCTTAGATGATAAAACCAGATATTCATATAAATTTGATTCGAATATGGAAATGGAAAATGACGAAGAAGTCATGAATCGCTTCATCCCTTTCTTAAGAGAAATTGCTATTGCGAATCCTGGGAAAACAGTCTTGGTTGTTGCTCATGGTGGGCCGATGTGGATGTTTTTAGTTAAGCTTGGTTTTTCAGATTATCAACATTTTCTCGAAATTAATAATTTAGCACATATTAAATTAGAATCAGATGGTGTGGATTTCTTCATCAAGGAAACTAAAGGCATAGAAAAACGCGAGCCGGTGCTATAATTCTCTTATGAAAATTGTTTTTAAGTACTCATGGATTTACGATGATCAGTTTAGACAAGGGCACAAATCTGTTAAAAGTAAGCCAGGCTATAAATATCCTTCTCAGAAAGAAATAATAAAATTCAAAAAAGAATTAGAGAGCTTATGGCAAAAAGATGGAGCCAAAATTCTAGAAGAATTGTCAAATATCACAGGATTAAAATGGAAAGAAGAGAAAATTACCTGTTATATCGTCGGTTGGGCAATTCCATTTTCAGATCCTTTAACAATTCCTGTATATAAAGACCTTGAAGATGCATTCGATACTTTAACTCATGAGCTTGTTCACCAGTTGTTTATTCAAAACGAAGAGAAAGGAAATGATTATTGGAAATATATAAATGAAAATTATAAAGAATTAGCTTTTAATATTAGGATACATATCCCTGTCCACGCGATACATGAAGCTATTTTTATGAAATTTTTCGGTAAAGAACGCTTGGATAAAGAAATAAGAATAATGTCAGCTTATGAAGAATATAAAAAATCTTGGGAAACGGTTAAAAAAGAAGGTTATAAAAATATTATTAAGGAACTTAGGGAAAGATTTTTAAAATGAATGATTTAATAATTCAAAAACTAAACAAACAAGAGAATTTGCCCTGGGATCTTTTTCTCCTCGCAGACCCCTCTAAAAAAGCTATTGAGAACTATTTAACAAATAGCGAGATTTATATTGCAAAGATGAATGAAGAAATAGTTGGAGAATTTATACTAACAAATATTTCGAAAGATGTAGTTGAGCTTAAAAATATTGCAGTTGCTAAAAATCAACAAGGGAAAGGAATTGGCAAACAATTGGTAATGAAAGCAATAAGAGTATCAAAAGAAAACGGTGTGAAAAGAATAGAAGTGGGAACAGGAAACTCCAGCCTAAATCAATTAGCTCTATATCAAAAATGTGGGTTTAGAATTACTGGAATCGATAAAGATTTCTTTACCAAAAATTACCCTGAAAAAATCGTAGAGAATGGAATTAAGTGTGTTGATATGATTAGACTGACGATTGAATTTTAATTATTCTATGGACGCATACTTTAAAAAAGAAATAATTTATCCATATAAGGGAATTAAATTCGTTTTTGATGTGGGAATTACTTTATTCTCCACTTTTGCTATTGATCATGGTACGGATATGTTAATTAGGCATATGACTTTAAATAATCCCAAAACAATTTTGGATATCGGCTGTGGATATGGCCCAATCGGAATAATCTTAGCTAAAACAAACCCAGAAGCTCAAGTCACCATGGTTGATGCCGATTTATTGGCGGTAAGATATGCAAATATTAATCTTCAAAAAAATAATATAAATAATGCAGTTGCGATTGGGAGTGTAGCTATGGAGCAAGTCCTGGATAAAAATTTTGATGTAATTGTTTCCAATGTTCCTGCGAAAATTGGCGATGAAGCAATTGCTCAGGAATTTATTTTAACTCCCATGGCGCATTTAAATCCAAACGGCGAACTTTGGATTGTTGTGGTTAGCGCTTTGAATCATTTAATTCCCAGACTTAGATCAAAATATCATCTAGATATAGAATTGATTAGAAAAAGGAGCGGTCATTCGCTGTATAGAATCAAGAGGATAATAGAATGAGTAACGATTTTGTTAAACAACAATATAATAAATTGGCGGAAAATTATTCTGCAGGACGAGATGTTTATAAAAATGATAAATATTTAGAAAAATTAAATTCACTTTTAGCGTCTAATTCTACCATTCTTGATATCGGCTGTGGCGCCGGAGTTCCTGTTGATAAATATTTTCTAGACCGAGGGCATAAAATAATCGGTATAGATATTTCCGAAAAACAAATTGAACTGGTAACCAAAAATCTTCCCACTGGAGAATTCAAAGTCGAAGATATGTCGGAGCTTAAAGAAAGAGAATATAGTGTTAATGCTGTTATCTCTTTTTACGCAATTTTCCATACGCCACGCGAAACCCACGGAGAGATCCTTAAAAAGGTCAGTTCATTTCTAAAGACAAACGGATTATTGTTAATTACAATGGGCTCAAGCGAATGGGAAGGGAAAGAAGATAATTTTTTTGGTGGAGAAATGTCGTGGAGTCATTATGGAAAAGAGAAAAATAGACAATTAGTAGAAGAGACAGGATTTAAAATACTACTTGATGAAATTGATGATTCAGGTGGAGAAAAACATCAGATGATTCTCGCAAAGAAAATATGAAGTTATATCTTTCATCTTACAATCTTGGGGACAATCCAGAAAAACTTTTAGAATTAGCAACTGATAAAAAAGTTGCTGTTATTGCTAATGCCTCGGACCTTAAAACAGTTGACGAGCGCATCCAAAAAGTCAAAGAGGAATTTGATCAACTGATTGAAATTGGCTTACAGCCTGAGGAGTTAGATTTGCGCCAGTATTTTGGGAAACAAAATCAACTCGAAAAGAAACTGAACGAATTTAAAACTGTATGGGTAAAAGGCGGAAATACTTTTGTCTTAAGGCGGGCAATGGCACAGAGCGGATTTGATAAATTAATTAAAGAAAAGGTTAATGACTCTGATTTTGTTTATGCAGGCTATAGTGCAGGATCTTGTGTCGTAACACCAACGCTGCGTGGCTTAGAAATCGTTGATGACCCAATTACTGTCCCTTCTGGTTATAAGTCTGAAATAATTTGGGAAGGACTAGGCTTCGTTGATTATTTCATTGCGCCGCATTATAAATCTAATCATCCTGAATCGGCAATGGTAGATGAAACGGTTAAATATTTCGTCGAGCATAAAATGCCTCACAAAACTCTCCGCGATGGAGAAGTAATAATAAAGACAATATAGGTTTTATGTTATTCTAGCACTCTCTTTATTGCAGCTTTGGCGAGAATATCCATAGTGTCGAATATTTGGATTCCCTGAATTTTAGGTTCAAGAATTTGCAGGTCAGTGCAGGCAAGAATTACATTTTTAGTATTAGTGCTCTTAATGATTTTTAGGAAATCTTCTCTGTCTTTTCTGGTTTGTTGATTGTTCACCAAGTTATTAATAATGACACCCATTTTAAATTGATTTAAAGCTTCGGGAGTTATTATTTTTATTCCTCTGTTTTTTAGATTTTCATCAAA
>DATKGO010000013.1:0-2880 GCA_035510695.1 Patescibacteria group bacterium
TCCCGAGACTATAGGTAAAACAACTAATTTGAGGCTACGGAGAGAATAATATTGTCAAAAACAGATACTAATTTATTAAAAGAAGTTGAGCCTAATTCGCATTTTTTTGCTAAAAATAATGTACTAAATCCGGAAGTCAGGGCATTAAAGACTTCAATGGTTTGGACGCGTTGATCTTCACTTTTTGGGAGATGAAAACCTGAGGATTCACCAGAGACTTCAAGCTGTTTATTAGCGCGTTCAGCTAATGCGGCTAAAGTACCTGCATCATCTGGATGATTCATCCCTGCCGCATCTGCGATATCTTTATGTCGGGCATAAGCGGGGTTCCACCAAACAATGTTTTCTTGTCTAACAAATTTGCCAAAATTACCTTGTTGTGCGGCAATCCTACTAAATTCTTGATCAAAATTTTCTCTAGTAAGTCTTGGCATATTAAACTAATTATAACTCGCTGAGGTTGTTGGTGTCTTTGCCGCGTTCACTGACGTATTCGAGATAGCGTTCTGTAGTGGATAGTCTTTTATGACCCAAAATTTTGGATAATAAAACCAATGAAACGCCGTGTTTCAGATGATGCACGACAAAAGTGTGACGAAGATCATTTACTTTTGCGTCTTCAATACCGGCCAGTCTGAAATAACGTTCGATGGCAGTTCGAATATTGCGTACTAAGAAGGGCTTGCCGGATTTGGTAATAAAAATATGATCATTGGTAACTTCCGGTCGAATCTTTAAATAACGATTTAGAGCTTCTTGAGCGGATTTATTTAACGGTACAACTCTTTCTTCATGTTTTTCAAAAGGACGAATTTTCAATCCGCCTGTTTGAATATCCGATAATCTTAGCTCTGCCAATTCGCCAATTCTGATACCGGTTTGGAGTAATAACTCAATTACCGCCGACATTCGAGGATCATTTCTGGCCGCATCACGCAGTGCCCGATACTCGACAGGTTTTAAAATACGCGGAGCTGCCAATTCATAATGCGGATGAGAAACGAGAAGAGAAGGATCATCGGTAATATATTCATTTATTTTTAAAAAGCGGTAAAATGTTCTGGTCGAATTGAGCTTGCGGGAGACAGATTTGGGAGTATAACCGTTGGTAGACATTTTGGCCAAAAAGGCTTGAATATCGTCTTTGGTTACTTCATCAACATTCTGCTTTTTCATTTCTTCCAGAAACGAAGCCAGCTGATCAATGTCTTTTCCGTATGCTAGAATGGTAGCACCTGAATGTTTTTTTTCACGCAAAAAACTGGTGAAGGCAGTATGAGCTTCTCTTACTTTTATTTGTTTCATATAATGTATCCCATAATATCAAATATGCGGCAGGTTCGTCAAGCGTGAAAATTATTTATGAAAAAAACACTGATTTTTTTGGCTATTATTATCAGCCTTTTAATAATTAATAATCTAATTCATTCAATTATTGATCTTTGGCAGAAACAATCTTTTCTGACTTCTGCTTCGCAGTCTCTTTCACGGGAGGAGGAAAAGAATCGGCAGCTGCAAGCGCAGTTAAAAAAAGTATCTCAAGAGCAGTTTGTTGAAGAGCAGGCGAGAGATAAGCTTCTTTTAGTGAAACCGGGCGAGGAAATAATATTGCTTCCAACTGGAATGATAGCACAATCAGGCTCTGCTTCGCAAGCCTCAGCTACAGCTAAACCTCACTGGCAAGAATGGTGGGATCTGTTCTTCCAGTAATAATCCAATAAACGAATAATAGAATAACTAAGCAACTTTTAATTTCTATATTAATGATCCCACCTTCCATTTGGACTAGCTTCGCTCCTTATCTTTTAATTTGAGAATTATTTATTTGAAGAGTAGGTGCGAATGTAACCCAAATGGAAGGTGCAATTGATGAACATTCGCATGGGAATTACAAATATGTGGAACTTTAAACGCAAAGAGGCACCGAGGATTTCTCCTCGATGCCTCGATGCACGATGACTGCTTGCAGAATTTCGACAGAGTCAATGGTGGATGCCCACCACGAGTGACCCCATCATCAGAGCTATTCCTATAGCGAAGGCGATGGCGCCGTCAACGATGCCGCTCAAAGAGAGACAGGCAACGGAATAGGCAACGTAAATGATCCCTGCAAAGGCGCAGAGATCGCCGACTAGGGTGGCTAAGCCCTCCAATTTGGACATGAGTCCTCTCCTTAGATGTGTTGGTCTCCGGACAGTAGGAGAGCACGAGTCTGCGTTCGTACGACTTCTTGACTAGCAGTGAATTCATTCCCGATCAAGTCATAGATACGCTGTTGCATTTCATAAAGTGCCTGCACGAGTACATCAATCTTTGCCAACAGATCACTCGCCGGTCTCTTACGTGACATTCTCTGTCCTTTCATTTGTTCCCATCGATCCATATGATAGGCAACATATTGCATACAGATATTTATATACAAAATGCTACCTATTTCTGGATAGAAAAATTCGCCCAGCCGACGCTAACGCTATGGCCGGCAAGCAAGGTTTCGCGGAGCTCCGCAAGACTGTCAAAGTGCAAAAAATAGCAAATAAAATACAGTCAAACGCAATAGTTTGAAATATCTGGATTTGCGTAGGGGAATAGTAGCAGAAAAACGAAGATAGTACAACTATAAGATGCTTTTTTTAAATAAATTTATAGTCGTAGATTCTAGGTTTTAGCTATGACGATGTTGCGGGGTCAGGAGTTGAACCCGACCAAAAGGATTATGCAACTGTTGCTCCAATTACTTGGAGTGTCGGACTATATCTTCACCCAGTCTGACTGGGGCTCAGCGTGTAGTCTCTACGGGGTCATCCAGCTAGGCTGGAGACTTCCCTCGGTATTGCCCACGACTTTACGTTTGGGTTTCACCGATATAGCTGAGTACCCCCC
>DATKGO010000014.1:0-5637 GCA_035510695.1 Patescibacteria group bacterium
CCCAGACGCCACGCTGGATGCGGGAGTTTTATTGTGGCTTCTTTCGTAGAAACTACATCAACCACAACTATTATCTCAACCGTATACAAAAAGATAACTTAACTATTAGCTGATCATTTAGCAAACTGGGGTAATGTCAGTAAATTGGTGTCTTGACAAAGGGTACCACCATATTCTTTAACCATCCACTTAAAGTACTTTTACTCACACCCAACTCTTTCTTGATTTGACTATAACTTTTCCCAAAGCCACGTAATTCTAAAGCCTGTCTTCGAAGTAATATATGTGTCATATCGAACTATTAAATATTAACTATTTATAGCCAATTCAATAGTACGATTTATTAAAAATAAAATCAAGTGGAGTTCTCTCCTAAACAAAATTCGTCATTGCGAGGAACGAAGTGACGAAGCAATCTAGCTCAAGATTAAACTCACCTAGATTGCCGCGCTTCGCTCGCAATGACGTAATTCAACCTATTTGTGTTTGAAAATTAATAATTTGAAGTTTGATTGAAAATTTTAAATTTAAAATTAAAAATTCGTCTTATAGTCTCGCACGTTCCTGTATCTCCGCTTCCACCACTTTCATATCCTTCCCAAACTTTAAGCGGGACAATTCCTTAACTAGTTCCGCAACTCTGGGGTTTTTTTCTTTTGCCTGGGCAGCAAAATCAGGCGTGGTTTCAATCGAGAACGGCGGCACAGGTTCTCCATTCACCACTGTTCGCAAATAAGCATTAAATTTATCAATATTGATCAAATCTGCCTCACTAAACGTGGGGGTATATTCATGCTGCAGATAATTTGCATCAGTCACACCGACACGGAACGAGGCAATAGTTCCGACATTACCGAAAATCGCGTTTTTAATTTCCTCATCCATCTGACCGATAAACTGATTCGCCACAGTCAAATTCAAGCGGTATTTTCGCGCCTCGGAAAGAATTTGCGCGAAATCCGGTGTGGCGAAATTCTGAAATTCGTCAACATAAAGGAAAAAGTCTTTACGCTGTTCCATCGGCATATCCGCCCGGCTCATAGCAGCCACTAAAATCTTCGGCACCAAAACTAAGCCCAAAAAGCTGGAATTCTCCTCACCGATTTTACCTTTGGATAAATTAATCAACAAAATTTTTTGCTCATCCATGACTTTTCGGAAATCAAAAGCACTATTTGACTGACCGATAATATTTCTGATCATTTTGTTGGTAACAAAACGGCCGAATTTGGAAGTAATATAATCCAAAACTTCGGATTTATGAAAGTCCGACGTCTGGGCGATCTGATCTGTCCAGTAACGCCTGACAATCGGATCATCTACTTTCGGCAATAATTCCTGTACAAAAGTCGGATCGGTCAAGACACGCATGACTTCAATAAACGTGCTGCCCGGCTCTGCCATAACAGTCAACATAGCATTACGTACCGCATGCTCAAAACGCGGACCGATAATGCCGGTTTTATTCGGATCAAATAATTTGTACATCAAACCTATAATTGAAGTCACAACCAAATGTTTTTGCTGTTCTGTTTTCGCTTCCAGCATATTGACTGCCAATGGCCGTTCAATATCCGAAGGATCAAATAAGATCACGTCCTCTGCCCGTTCCGGCGGCATCAGTTCCAAAATATCTTCTACCAAATCGCCGTGCGGATCAATCACCGCAATGCCTTGACCGGCCTTAATGTCTTGAAGAATCATGCGTTTGAGAAATTCAGTTTTACCGGTACCGGTTTTTCCGACAATATACATATGCCTCTGACGATCTTCCAAAGACATATTAATAGTACGCGTAAGTCCTCTAAATGAACTTGTACCCAAAAACAATCCTTCTGTCGGTATGGTGGAAGGTGCCGGCGCACGTTTGGAATTGACCCAATGAATTCCCGGAGTCGCCACGGCTTTATTGGGAAAATGATACATTGTCGCCAATTCCTCACTGGAAAGAACAGACGTTTGTCCCCAAAGCGGCCAGTAGCGGTAAATAAAATCGGTAATAAACGCCCCCTTCATAATCCCGCCCAAAAACAATTTGTTTTTTTTGAAATAATTAGCGCCGCTGAATTGGCTAAAACTATTGATGATATTACCCAAATGCAGATCAGCGGCTTCTTTACTGCTGGAAGAAACGACCACTCTGATAGTGGCATTAAAACCGGGCTTACTCAGTTTATTTTCAATTCCTTCCAATTCTTTTGCGTCCACTTTATATGTAGCTTTCTCCGGATTGGATTCGGCTTTCTTGGTTTTACTGACGTAAGACTTCCCTTCACTTTTCCATTTGGAATCGGCCGGACTAATTAAAATCTGCATGGCAATTCCTTCGCCTTGTCCCATTTTCGCCAAAGTTGAAGTCAAACTGGCCATAGCGTCAACCGGTAAATCTTTAAAATTTTTAATAGGTAAATAATCGCTGTTTTTAAAACTCAACGAGGCAAAAGAAACTTTTCCGCTTTCGGAAAAAATATTATATTCTCCGCCTAAGACATTTTCGCTGCGTTGTCTGGCTGCCGAATCGTTAACTTCGACAATTTGTGCATCCGGATAGGCGCCATTAATCTGTTTTTCCACGAAGTCACGCAGTTTATTCGGAACATGAATATAATAACGAATGTCACCCGGCGTTCCGACAATTTCAAATGCCAGATGCGGTTGTGGCTTGAGAAATGAAAGCCTGCCGCTTTTACGAATTGCCGCAAGACCGGCAAATAATTGTTCTGCCGTGTCAATTTTTATTTCATTATCTCTGGGCACTGCTACTTGAAGCAAGGTTGAATTAAGCGCGTCTTGCTCGCGATTGCGGTATTTCCACCAGATAAACACAACGTAAATAAAAAGCCAAGCAAGAAGAGAAAATACAATCAAACCTGCCAACCCCATTAAAAGGGAAAACATAATACCCGTAATATTGTCACTGAATAAAATTGGTTGATTCATATTTTTAATACTTTACCGTTTTCTTGTGGAGAGTCAACCGGCAGTGCCACCGCATGCTGTTTCTGCTGTAACTGAAATTTTTTCAAAACCGCCAAAAATAAGGCTGACAACCAATGTTGAGTATCATCGGTCCCGGTTGTTTTAAATACTTTTACTGCTTCTTCTTTCGTAAAAGGTGCATTGGGGATAGTTAACGCTGCGGGACGAGCAATCGTAGGCGCGACAGGAACTGATTCTTTCGCGTGTTGAATACCTACTTGCGCGTGTTCTTCATTAAGTTGTAAATGCTCAACGTTTTCGGCATGTTCTACGCCTGCTTCTTTTACTTCAGCAGGAATTTCGGGTTTGGTTTCCGCCACATCTGAAGGCTTCATGTACTCACTGACTTGCCCCATTGGTCCTTGTTCTTTATTCGGCAAGCTAACTGGCTGCGCCGGTGGCTGCTGCGGAGGGACAACTGGAGGTACAATCGGCTGTGAAGCTTGCGTAACATTTGAATTTTGAGCAGTATCATTCATACAATAATCTTATCATCTGAAGTAATAAGTAGCAATCTGCGCTGTTACCGTGTCATTCCCGCGAAAGCGGGAATCTTTTCTTTCTTGTTCGAACGACCCCGCTGAGCGGGGGAGTCGAGAACCAACAATTTAATTGTTTAATAATTTCCCAATTTTCTTTTCCAATACTACATTATCTTTAAAATCTCCTACAGATAATTCAATTTCTTTTTCAATAATTGGTGCTGCGCACATAAAATCAGACACATCTGGACAAATAGCGGAAAGCCTAGTTTCGCTTTTCCAAGAATATATAGTAGGGATACACTCCCTACTATATAAAGAATCAATCAGATCTATTGAGTGTTTTTTGAGTATATTTTTATTAAATAAAGTTAACCAAATTCCTTCATTTACGTTTAAACCTCGTTGGGTTTTCGAAAGCTGTTTTATTTGTAAAGAGGGACTTTTACCCAAACGAGACGTATCGTCATCTACCAAAATCGCTTTAAATGCAAATTTATTATTATCTTGTGAATATTTTTCTAAAGGCAGTAAGTCATCTATTTCAGCTTTTTCTAACAATTTTTCCAAAATTCTTTTGTTCGTTGAATAATATGTCAAAAATAAAAATTTATTGGGATCAGAAATAGATTTATTTATATTATTTAAAACTTTTTTTATTACAGAAATCTGAGAAGATGACAAATCAGCCAAACTTTGAAGAATGAAAAAATATTTAGAGTTCATTTCCTTCAAATAAAGTCATCGAATATTGATTCGATGGATATCCGCCGCAAGTATGACAATGTCTCCTCCCAGTGATAACTCCACCACCGCACCAAGAACATGTGTATTCTCCATCCTGTGGTGGTGTTGGCTCTAATCCCGCTCGTTTATATTTCATATATAAAGCAGCATGCATTCTATTCCAAAAATGTTTTCCTTCAGATCTCAAATCATTGATTTCTTGATCAGTAATCTCGTTTTTTAACCTGTCTTCTAACGTATATGTCCCAGAACCAAATTCCAAATCAGTCTTTGTTCTCCAAATAGTTTCTGTAGGTAATAATCCCTGAGCTGCCTTACGAAGTACAATTTTACCCCACCTTTTATTCTTTGAAGAACTTGCTATATCTTTTTCAACAACATTTTCCATAAAATCTCCAGGATTATCTGTCTCAACATCTGCTAAATTAGTTTGTAAATCAAGTGACATAGCAACGTTAAGCACATCCGGATGCAAATAAGGATATTTGAGATTTAAACCAAGTAATTTCCCTATTTGAGATGATGATAGACGAATTTGGGGTATCAGACTACGTAAATAGTCTCTGAAATTCGGTTGATTATAAAGATACGTATATCCGGCAAAGAGAGTATCTGCTGCATCTTCGGTTCGTATTGTTCTCATACCTCTTGAAGCTGCATATTTTAACCCAACATAAATGGGAATATCGTTAAGTATCCCAGGATCATAACTATGAGTGAGAGAGATTAACTCATTAAGACTAGAAGAAGCTTCTGCTTCATCTATTTCAATTGGATACCAAGTAATACCTAATTTATTTACAACTCTTTGAGCATTTCTAAGATCGACACCTTGATTTTCTAAAACTACAGTTATTGCCGGTGTTTGAGGATCTAATGCTGCTAACATTCCGGAGTCAATACCACCTGAAAGAAGTAAAGCATCTACGGGTTGACTAGCTACCGCATTTTTTAATGCCTGCCTTAATTGCTGAGGACGTTCATCCCTAACAATATTTCTTTCATCTATGCTATATTCAGATTCCGGAAACAACATTGTGCTATTATATCACGCTGTATCAACCTTAAGAAGTTTAGATTACAATTATTACAATATTCTTATTAAAACAACACGTATAAATAGATTTAAATGTTTATTAAATTAATATGATTGAAAATGAGCCTAATAAAGAAATTCATTCAGGAGGATATATTTTTATCCCAGAGTTAGGGCTCTATGTTTCTCAACATGTTTCAGACGGCAATATTACAGCGGCTTCTTGTCATATTAATGCCCCAACTGTTCTACAACTACTACTCCATTCTCCTAATTTTGCCTCACAATAATGTCAAAGAGCTATTTTAGTTTAAATTTTTCTTTTGCTTTTTCCCTTGTAAATTGCCAGTTAATTTTACATTCGTTCTGGTTTCTCTTTTTTACCCAGGCTGC
>DATKGO010000015.1:0-3091 GCA_035510695.1 Patescibacteria group bacterium
AGTTCAAGCTATCCTAGACGGCAGAAACGTCAATAAGGTTGCTCTAGCACAAAGAAACTTCTCAAACCCAGATTTCCCTCTGCGAAGGGTTATACGCTGCGTACGATGCGGGAAGGGGCTTACAGGTGGCTGGAGCAAAGGCAGACATATAAAATACAAATATTATCGCTGCGGGAAGCCATGTAACAGCACTTCAATTAAAGAAGATGCACTAGAAAAGGCACTTATGGTTGTCCTTAAAGAAGCAACACCAAAAGAACAGGCACTGAATCTTTTCATCAAGCTCGTGTATAAAACGTATCTTAGTCGGTTCTCAAGGCTGCAAAAAATCAAAAATGAGGCTGATCAGGAAATACTAAGACTTCAGGAACTACGAAAACAGCTTGTGCAGAAGAATCTCACTGGAGTGTACTCAGATGAGATATTCAAAGAACAGAACGTCATGATTGAAAGCCAGATGACAAAAGCTCAGATAGCCAAAGATGACGCAACTTTTAACAAATATAATATTGAGGAAGTTACTACATTTATGAAGACAATTCTTGCTGATTTATGGGAGGCGTATAAAAGATCGAATATAAACCAGGCTAAAGTGCTGCTTGGTTCAATGTTCCCCTCCGGACTCGCTTGGAACTATGATGGAACATTGAATCGCTCGATTAGCCCGTTGTATCAAGCTATTCAATACTTTTCAGGAGAGGGTGTCTCCTCTTGTGCGGATGAGAGGACTCGAACCTCCACGCTTTTAAAGGCACATGCACCTCAAGCATGCCTGTATACCATTTCAGCACATCCGCATGTTGATATTATAGCTAATGCAGACTGAATTTTAAACCTCTTTCTAGAAAGGCAACTAATAGTCGGGCTATAATAAATATTTTTTAACAATTTAATAGAACTATTCTTTGCAAATTTGAGTTGAAAAACAGACTTACCAGAATATCCAATCCTCCCTTCGATTCCGTATAGTTTTTTTATTTTTTCATTTATCCACTCTAAGTGCTTCTTGCTTGCAGAAACAAATCCCGTATACAACATAAAACTACTTTTCCATCTTTTATCCCAGTATGAGTAAGTATAGCCATCCCCGTCTAAATGCCCTCTTAAGAAGTCAGCAAAATATTTGTCGGGAATTAGCAGTGAACTTAGTGTTTTTGTTTTGTTTGGCGTAAGTCCAATATCCAATAAAAATCTATATATTTTTACATTCCCAAATTGTATCTGATAATATAACCCATTGGGATTATAAGAGCTTATTTTAAATTCAACTTTATTGTTCAGGTGTAAGATTTTTGCAAAGGTATCTATTTGCTCTTTATCTTTGGATGTCAGATTGATATGTCTACCATCTATAGATAGACTACCATCTGTTGTGATCAAACCGACTACGTAGGCTAAGTCTGAACTCCATCTCATATAATCTATTTCTTTATTTAATACTGTGTGCCGCGGGGGAGACTCGGACTCCCAAGCCCTTACGAGCACAGCGTTCTGAACACTGCGTGTCTACCATTTCACCACCGCGGCGGATCAACTTTGAACTTAGGACAACGAACTAAGAACATAAAACAGATCACTAACTACTAACTAAATCGTATTTTACTTTATATAGAGATATTATTCAATTCACGCCTCACAAATTTGCCGCTCAAAAAAATATGTAATTTATCATTTTTTCTGCTACAATCCTCACTGCTATGAGATCAGGAACTAACAGAGAAGCAGAACCAATTCCATTTGATGAGATAGATGGCGATGAAGAACCTCTAGTTGAAAGAATATTGAGAAAAAACGCTTTGGAGGCTGAAGAAGTTGCTGGATATCTACCGGCAAAATCTGTGGTTTTCTCAAGAGATCAAGCTCATTATTACGTTTCTGAATCTCCGAGTCACAATATAACAAAAGTAGATAGAAAAAAAGTAGTCGTATTGCCTGATAATTGGCCATCCAGACTTGAACCTATTGATGTAAAACTAATAAATCTACATTTGGGGCCAGCACAGCTTTCGGTTCGTCAAATATTTGAAAAACATAACACAACGGCAGAGTCTTATGAAGAAATCGATATCCGTATTTCCGTAGCAATGAAAAGTTTGGGCTTCAGGATAGGTGATCCTGTACAAATAAGACTTCCCGGAGAGGATTATGAAACTAAAACCGATGCCTCTACAACTGCACAATCAGCTACCACAGGGGACATTAATAAAAATCCTACAAATATCATGCCTGCGTCAGTTGAAGATACAGAATTGGCTTCTCTAGAAATTAACGGGGCAACCACCGGCAAAAAATCGGAGACAGAAATACTTGCTAAACCGAAACGAAGAAGGAGAGGAAAAGCAGCTGAGAGCGATGAAAGAAGCCCATCACTAATTGTTTCAACCAGAAAGTATGTTCGAACATTACCAAATCATCCTGCTGGAGAAAGGGTAGTAAGTAAAGCTATTATCCTCTCAGAAGAATGGAGAGCTTTAACCTCATCTGATGAACAAGCAAGAGTAATCGAGATGCTTTATGGAGGAAAACCAGGAGAAAAACATCTAACAGCTTCTGAGATTGCTGAAATTTTAGGTATTAAACCTGTCACTGTATACAGACATGATAATGGATTTAGGAAAAAACTGAATACTGATTTTCAAGATCGTCGGAAGATCAATAGATCGCCAATCATAGACAATCCGCAGGAACTCGCAGATCCTCAAAGCTCGCTTGCACAATTTTTACGAGATGTTTTTAGACTTTATATTCAAGGCCTATCTAAAAGAAATATAGCTAGAAATTTAGGCTGCTCAAGACGAGCTATAGATAACGCGTTGTTTAGTTTATCTATGCCTATGGTCAGAGAAAATCTGGGAATAGACGTAGAACTTTCAAATACCCTGTCCATGTCTGATTAAACATAAGCCATTTCAAATTTGTTTTCTACGCACACAACTCTGCACAACTCTGCAGGTAGTATGTCAATACATTATGTGCATTAAAAGGGAAATAAAAACGGTCTTCAATAATTCTTCTGGTTTTTTGACAGGTAAGAGATTTCTGAATAGTATCAGTATTTTGTAAGGCATAGGCTTCAAATTCAACTACGCTG
>DATKGO010000016.1:0-3238 GCA_035510695.1 Patescibacteria group bacterium
TTATCAACAGTAGGAGCAAATGAGAAAGTAATAAAAGACTATGTACGCTGGCAAGGCAAACAGGATTCAGGGCAAACCCAACTGAAGTTGGGTTTGAAATAGTATCCCAAGTGCCACGGCTTTAGCCGTGGATATCTACACATAAAACGTGAGCAGCAAAGAAAAAAAGAAGAAATAGAACAGCTAAAGATTAAAATTACAGAGCTTCTCGATAAAAGACTTCTGGCAAGCGATAGAAGACGTAGTATTCAAATATCAAGAATTAGTGTTACGGATAGATATAATATTTACGGAGTTAAACGTTGGGGTTTTACAAAAGAAGAAACAATGGGATTAGGGAAAATTATGGGAGTGGAAAAAATTGGAGAATTTCTTAGAGAGCTTGGAATTCTCTGACAATTGCGAGGTTAGGTAGCTTTTTATCTACAATCGTTTTATTCGTTTTCAGTTGAGAGAAACAAAATATTCCCGAATTATTAGTACATGTACCATTGACATACATCAATAATTGTTATATTATAATGTTATTATGTTACGAACCAATGTGTACTTAACTCAGAAACAGGAACAAGCAATAAAGCTTAGGGCTGCTGTCAGTAAGCAACCACGTGCCGTTGTGCTTAGGGCAGTGATAGATGAGGGACTGAAAGCAATTCCTGTACAAGCATCTTCTTCTACTCTCGGTTTGCTTAGGTTAGGAGAAATAGCAGAGCAATTTAAGGGTAAAGTTCAAGGCCCCAAAGATCTTTCTTCCAATATAGACAAATATCTCTGGGACTAAGAAGTATGAATAAATCACCCTTGGTCATAGTAGATGCTGATATCATAGTCGCTCAAGCATATATCGATGACGCAAATCATAGTAAAACATTACTGCAAGTTAAGAAATTAGCCAAAAATGGGGCACATATACTTTTCCCTTCCACTGCAGTCACTGAGGCGATAACGGTGATTCAGCGAAAATTGTCAAATCCCCATTTGGCTGCAGCCACACTTGAATTATTTTCAGACCCCAATATGCTTATTGAAACTGTTGATGCTGAAATTATATATCAGGCTCAAAAATATTTTAATCCCAATGGAAGCAAGAAGAATACATTTTTTGACTGTGTTGTGGCAGCAATTGCGAAAAAACATCAGGCAGATGCGATTTTTTCATTTGACGGATGGTATGAAAAATTAGGATTCACACTCGTCTCTCATCTGGATTTCTAAAAACTCTTTTAACTTTCTCGCAGCGGTTCCGCGCATGCTGATTTTATTTTTCTCCTCAATACTCATTTCTGCGAAAACTTTATAAAATCCATTTGGTTGAAAAACATTATTAAAACCGAAAGGATCTTTGGTTTTTGGCGCGACAATGATTCCTTCACAACTACCTTCAAAATATTTAATCTGGTTTTTGTCTTTTGCAAACCCGATAATTACCGCGCATTTAGCCTTCGGATTCCCCATTTTAGTCACCAAATTATACATTCCATCATTGCCCAGTTTTTCTTCAAACCATTTGCCAAAAGGGCCGGGAAGTCCGTTTAGGCAATCCAGATATAACGATGTATCTTCTACCATAAACGGTCCCGAGTGATGCAGAAATGCTTCCTGAAGTTTGTGCTGGATGATTTTTTGAGGATCCAATTCTTGAATTTCCGTCAAATTGATTTTGAGCTGCACAATATCTGGGATTATTTGTTTAATTTCGGCGAATTTGTATTGATTCCCGGTGATAAATGAAAGCATAGTTGCAGTATATAGAATAATGAATGAAGAATAAAGAATGAAGGACGAAGAAATTGTTAAATTGCTAAATTGTTGAATGATTTTATTGTCGTCCTGAACAAAGTGAAGGATCTCTCGCGTATGCGAGAAGAAAAGCGTACACGAGGTGCGAGATTCTTCGCTGCGCTCAGAATGACAAGCGATTCGGATTTCTAATTCGTATTTCCTCACGGATAAATAACCCTTTGGTCGAATCGTTGACTCACGAATAAATGTCACCTAACTTTTGTTGGTGTAAGACGCTTCAGAATTTCATCAATCTGCTTTTTTAACAAAACAAGATTAAGCGTTTTGTATTGTTTTCTTAACCGATCTTTCACTTCTTTTGATACATCTTTTGCCTGTAAAACTCGCTGATAAGGTGTTGCCGGTGTATCATAGCGCTTGATTATCTTACTGCCAATTCTCACTTTTTCTTTCAGCTTCATGACAGGTAGAAAAAAGTTAGTATAGAGCCTGAGCACTTCGTAAAGCTCGTTAAGTATAGCAACTTGCTCATGCGTATCATACCTCCCGTATCCAATCCATCTTCTGACTACTGAATCATTCTTTTCTTCTACATATGCATTATCATTTTTCTTTCCAGCGCGACCTCTTGTAAAGGTGATTTTTTCGGCTATACTATAGCGGTATAACTGGTAGTTGATAAATTCTGATCCACTGTCAGAATCATATCCAAGTAAGGGGTAGGGCAACCTACCCCTGATTGTTTTAATACCTGCAAAGACATATTGTTGCGCTTTGTTAAAAACAGCTATCTGTTCAGTCCATTGAACTTTCACGTCAACAAAGTTGAGTGTCCAGGCAAAATCACCCTTAGCTAATCCTCCATCATGACCACACAGATCAATCTCAAAAAAGCCTACCTTGTCTTCCTTCCAGTCAGCAAAGGTTCGAACCGGTATTTGTGTTTTCAAAAGTGTCCCCGGTTTGGTATACGAATGGCCTTTACCAATGGGTCGCTTCTTATGCTCTCTCAACAGCCGGTCAATCGAAGACGCGGAAATCTTCACCAGCTTTTTTCGCTGTTCTTTGGAACAACTGAGCTCTCCTGCAGAAACAAGACTATCAATGGCAACACCGATTTCCGGTTGTATTCGTTTGGAGTTTATCCAATCTAGAAGTGTACAGACTTTCGCAAGAATAACGGCATCAAGTATCGTATACGTTTTACTTCGTGGTCGCTTAATTGGTTTTGTTGCATAATGGTAGTTCTTGCGTAAAAGTTTCCCAGCGTATTGCCTTTCCCTCCCTGTTGTTTTTGTAAATTCATCAAGGATAATTATCCTCTCTGGTTTTCGAGCTTTTGCATACCTATTTTGTAATTGCGCAAGATATTCTTTATCATATTTTCCTTTCAAAATATCACCCCCTTACTGGACAGAAAATTGGAAAAAGATAAAGGTGAATTACTCGTGAGTCAACGATGATTGTAGAAGGTCATTCTTAGTGAGTCAATTCG
>DATKGO010000017.1:0-28190 GCA_035510695.1 Patescibacteria group bacterium
TCCCGAGACTATAGGTAAAACAACTAATTTGAGGCTACGGAGAGAATAATATTGTCAAAAACAGATACTAATTTATTAAAAGAAGTTGAGCCTAATTCGCATTTTTTTGCTAAAAATAATGTACTAAATCCGGAAGTCAGGCGAACTCGTGCGTAAAATCTCCTTGCGCTTACTGGCATTCGAATCCCTTCTTACATTAGAAGAGTTTAAATTAGTTATGTCATTTTAAATTAGTTATTGACAATAATCATATTTTCTGATATTCTGATTATATGAATGATGTAATTATTATTAGAAACAGAGGGCAGTTAACAATTCCTGATGCAATTAGAAAAGCAGTAACATGGGCAAACCCTATGTCAGCTGTCTCTATATCTGTTGTAAAACCCGACGAAATTGTTATAAAGCCTCACACAAAGAATTACGACTGGGATAAAATCTGGGAAGGCATTAGAAAATCACGAGCCATAAAAGGGAGTGGCAAGACAACATCTGCATTAGATTTTTTACAACAAGACAGACAGTCACACTAAATGCATCAGAAAATTCTCATAATCGATTCATCTGTAATTGTTAAATGGTTAAGTTCTGATCGTGAAGAGAATCTTGAGAATGCTGATAGAATCTTACAAGATACTAAATCAGGAAAGGTAGAACTACTTACTCCTGAACTAGCAAAATATGAAGTAGGAAATGTTTTGCTATTCAGCAAAAATCTTTCTACCGAACAAAGCTCGATTTCTTTGTCGCAATTTTTTAATCTTCCTTTAACATTTATTCCTGAATCAAAAACCCAAGCAATTGAAACGTTTAGAATAGCATTTAATCTACATATTACATATTATGATGCTGCATTTCTTTCCCTTGCCAAGGAGTATAATGCTGAATTAATCACTGAAAATATCAAGCATCAAGGGAAAAGTACTGATATTAAAGTAACTGCTCTAAAAGATTATTAATCCTCCATTTTATCTAAATTTTTATATAAATTAAGAAGTTCTTTCGTAAACGTTTTCTACCTGGTAATCAGTAGGCTCACCCCGCTTAGCGGGGTGTTAGCCAGCTCAGCTGGCTCACCTCACATTCAGCTTGGGTGTGAGTCCTCTAAGCGTTCTTGCATCTCATCAATATCTGCACTATTCTTGATTAGATATTGGGTTATTAGTTTTTTCATCTCGTCTAACGATTCTGTCAGCATTATCTTTTCTCTTACTTCACCCGCTCCTGGAAATTCATTGATATAAACTTTGCAAAATTTCTTTAAACTTGCCGGATTCTTATCTTTTCCCCAGGTATCTTCAAATAAGTTTATATGTTTCATATACAAATCAAGTTTTTGTTCAACTGTAATTAAATCTTTATCAACTTTTTCGTTAAACAACCAGGGATCGGAGAAAATTCCCCGACCAATCATAACTCCATCACATCCATACTGTTCCGATTTCTCTTTAGCTTCCTGCAAATTTTTAACATCTCCATTGCCTATCAAAATCGTATTTGGATTAATAGAATTTCTCATTTCAACAATTTTTCCCATTAATTCCCAGTGAGCGGGCACTAATGAAAGTTCTTTTGCTGTACGTAAATGTATGGTTAATGCTGATAAATTTTGTTCGAGTAAAAACTGTATCCATTCATCAATTTGATTTTTTGAAAAGCCAATTCTGGTTTTGACACTGACAGGTAAACCCTGACTCCCCTTTTTCGTAGCTTCAATTATTTCTTTGGCCAAACTTTTGTTTTTAATCAATGCCGCGCAAGCACCACCATTTGTCACTGTTCTCTGTGGGCAACCCATGTTTATGTCAATGCCGTCAAAGCCTAATTTGACAATTAATTTAGCAGACTCATAAAAAGTTTCAGGGTTAATTCCCCAAATCTGCGCGACAAGCGGATGTTCATTTTTCTTAAACAACAATCTCTGCATGACTCTTTCTTGCCCCACAGACATAAGTCCGTCACAATTTACAAATTCGGTAAATAAAACATCCGGTTTACCTACGGAAGTCACAATTTGCCGGAATACCACATCGGTAACTCCGTCCATAGGAGCCAAGACCGTGAAACCGTGTGGAAGCATATGCCAAAAGTTGTGATTTATTGATTTCATGTGTTTGATTATAGAGAGAATAGTTCAAAATATCCAATTTTCAATTCTCAATTTTCAATCAATGTTCAATACTTAAATGTTTTAAACATTGAATATTTTCACCTTCATTGGTACTTGGTACTTGAATTTTGAAAATTCTATCCTCCTTTGAAGGTTTGAGATGTTATAATAATAACGCATGAGTGCGCAAAGAGAAGCTCATTCTGTCTAGTTGGTTCAAATCCAACCCATCTAAAGACTAACCATCAGGATGGTACGGAACTTCCCATGCGTTGGAGTAATCCAGGGTATGAAGCGGAAGGAAAGGAGAAACCAGACCATAAGCACCGCTTGAGAGGGATTTTAAGCACAGCTGAAGGTTATTGAGCCACGAAAGATATATAAATGTAGCGGTCAACCTTGTTCATGTATGGGAAGACAGCAGTCTTGCATACGACGATAACGGTTTTAGTATTCACGAACGCTACCGGGGTCTAAGTCCATGGTAAGGTTTCACGACAGAGAGAATGGGAACTTTGGAGATCCATATACTTCTCTAATCAAATAGAGTAAGTTTCTAACAAGTTGACGAGACGAGGGTGAAGCGATGAGTATATGGAAGTCTGAACAGTTCATAGTAGAGGGAAGTGTGGGTAATGCCACATCATTTGATGTCATCCGTACGGAACATACAAACCTTAAAGGAGCTGTCTATACAATTTTAAAGGAAGGAGACGAGTGCCATACTCAGATATGGGAATACACAGATACATAATACCTTTTAAACACCAAATAAACACTGGTGCATATTGTATATCGGAAAGCCGGATGCGGGAAATTCGCTTGTCCGGTTTAGACGGGGGCATCCTGAGTTGTTATTCAGTTATCAAGGAGGGATGTCTACCATGAAAAATGCTTTAATAATATTGTTATTAGTTACTAGTTTCTTGTTTTTTGTCCCATTATCCTATGCCGTAGAAAATCCACTCAGCGTACCGAATAATAAAATTGGCATACATATTCTTTTTGATAGCGAAATTAGTGAAGCGGCAAAATTAGTGAACAGCAGCGGCGGTGACTGGGGATACGTTACCATTCCTATTCAAACAGGCGACAAAGACATAGACAAATGGCAGCATTTTATGGATCAATGCAGACAAATGCATGTGATTCCAATTATTCGCTTAGCCACTGAAGGGGATTATTTTAATACGCAAAATTGGCGAGAGCCGACTTATGACGATATTATAGATTTTGCGAATTTTCTAAATTCTCTGAATTGGCCGACGAAAAATCGTTATGTAATCGTTTATAACGAAGTAAATCGAGGTGACGAATGGGGCGGCGCAGATGATCCTGACGCTTATGCCAAACTACTTGATTATGCCGTACATGAGTTCAAATATGTTAATCCTGACTTTTTTATTATTTCGGCCGGTTTGGACAACGCAGCTCCCACGCAAGGTACGGAATACATGCAGGAATATACATATATGCAGGATATGAATAATTCCGTACCGGGAATCTTTTCGGAAGTTGACGGTTTAGACAGCCATTCTTACCCCAACCCGGGTTTTTCCGGCTCTCCGAGTGATAATTCATCTGAAAGTGTGGATAGTTTTTCTCATGAGCAGCAGCTTGCACAGCAATTAGGCGGAAAAAAGTTGCCTATATTTATTACCGAAACAGGCTGGAGTACCGATAATCTTACCGATCAAGCTATCGCTCAATATTATCAGCAAGCTTTAAGCACTGTATGGAATGATCCAAGTATAGTGGCGATTACACCTTTTTTACTTGATGCTAATCAGGGAGATTTTATGCAATTTTCATTTCTTAAACCTGACGGAAGCCAAACGCTTGAATATAAATCGGTGTTTAATTACCCGAAAATTAAAGGGCAGCCGATATTAAATAGTCCTCAGGTTTTATCCGCGTCAACATCAAAAGCGCGGCCGGAACTTAAATTTTTTTCCGACACCAATTCAGGTTCAAGCCGCTATCCGACCCTTGCGGACAATGTACGAAGTGTGTTTAAATGGCTTTTTAAGTTGTAAACCAGTTATCCCTTCCGCAATCATTCTGTCATCCGCCGGCTGGCGGATCCAGGAAAAAAGAATAGATTCCTGGTTTGCGGCCAGGAATGACAAAAAAAGGAAATATATTTTAATAATATGGAATGGGAAGAAGCAGAAGACATAAAAATCAACTTACAACAAATTTTAAACGTAATTGAGCTGCCGCATGTAAAGCTGGATCGTGTATTTTGTTATCGTACGCATGGCTCAAAAGCCAGGGCCTATGCTCGAACTTGGGGATTTCCGAAAATATTCCAAACGGCGCTGGATGTCCAGCCGGCATATGTGATTGAAGTTTTATCCAGATATTATGATAAATTGGATGAAGAAAAGAAAATAAAAGTTTTGATTCACGAACTTTTACATATTCCCAAAAATTTTTCCGGTGCACTTGTTCCCCATCACACACGCACCCAACATATCGGTACTTCGGTAAATAGACTTTTTAAAGAATATAAGAGCAAAAGGGAAAAGTAAAAAAAGTTGTCATCCCGAGCGTAGCAAAGTCTGACTTGGCGGAGTCGAGGGATATCTGGCGAATACCAGATAAAGCTCGAACAAGTCGAGAGATTCTTCACTTCGTTCAGAATGACATTCAATATTATGCTTACATTAATACACGGTGACAATACACAGGCTTCTCGAAATTACTATTTTGAGATTAAGCAAAAATCTACAAATGCCAAAATTTTGGAAGGAGAAAAAATAGGTTTAACCGATATAATTGAGGCAATTGAAGGCGACGGTTTATTCGCTACCACGCAAGCTGTCTTTATCGAGCAATTATTTTCCAAAAATCGAGCTAGTAGCGAATTTGATTCAATATTAAAATATCTCAACTCAGATCACAAAATTCCGATTACTCTTTGGGAGGGTAAAGAGATTGATAAAAAACAGATTGCAAAACTGATAAAAGCTGCGAATAAACAATTCAGCTACCCCAAAACGCTTTTTCAACTGCTGGATGCGCTTCGACCGGGAAATGGAAAACAATTGGTAACTCTTTTTCAGCAAAGTTTACAAACCGAGGAAGTTGAGCTCCTGCTGTTCATGTTGACCAAACAATTCCGACTTCTCTTAGCTCTACAATCGCCTACAAATGATTCTATCGAAGAGGTTAAACGTATCCAACCCTGGCAGATGAGCAAACTACAAAAGCAGGCGAAACTATTCTCCGAAACGCAGCTTAAATATATTTATTCCAAACTATATGAATTTGATTTGGGCTACAAAACCGGTGGTTTATCCATGCCGCTCATCCCCACCCTTGACTTTTTTCTGGCAGGGTTATAAGATGAAATTTATCTGATATGGGAATTAATCCTTCAATTTTTAAATCCTATGACATCCGCGGAATATATCCTACAGAGATAAACGAAGAAAACTTGCCGCAAATCATTACTGCAATTTACGCATTCTTTAAAAAGAAGTTAGGCAAAGATAATTTTACATTGGTTTTGGGAAATGATATGCGAGTTTCCTCTCCTTCGCTAACAGAAGTGGCAAAAAAAGTATTAGTTGAACTGGGAGCCACAGTAATTGATGTTGGAATGCTTTCGACTCCTACCTTTTATTTCGCAGTCTCTCACTACGGTTATGATGCCGGTATACAAATTACAGCCTCACATAACCCTAAAGAATATAACGGAGTAAAGTACGTCATGAAAGGCGAGAACGGTTTGATAAAAATCGGCAAATCTACAGGCATGGATGATGTAAAACAAATGGCAATTGACGGAGTCACCCTTGAAAAGCCGGGAAACGGAACAATCACACCGAAAAGCGGAGTTGGAGACGATGAAGTAAATAATGCGTTAAACTTCGTCAATAATCCTGTGGTAAAAAAATTTAAAATTGCTGCTGATCCAGCCAATGCAATGGGCGGAACGTATATCGATGCGTTAGCAAAAAAAATGCCTATGGATTTGGTTAGAATGAATTTTGAATTGGACGGAACATTTCCTGTTCATCAGCCTGATCCATTACAAGCTAAAAATTTGGTAGATCTACAAAAGAAAGTAGTGGAAGTAAAAGCGGATTTAGGTTTAGCACCTGATGGTGATGGAGATAGATTATTTTTCATTGATGAAAAAGGTCAGGTAATTCCCCCGACAATCATAACTTCTATAGTGGCAAAAGAACTATTAAAAGTATATCCGGGTGCGGAAATATTAGTTGATATTCGTTATATCTTTACACCGAAAAAAATAATTGAAGAAAATGGCGGAAAGATGGGAATTACTAAAGTTGGTCACGCATTTATAACTGAAGAAATGAATAAAACAGGAGCGGTGTTTGCGGGTGAATCATCGGCTCATTATTACTTTAAAGCTACAGGAAATGCAGAGTCTCAACTTCCGACTATTATTACAGTTTTAAAAGTTTTGACTGAAGAAAATTGTACAATGTCAGAATTAGTCGAAAAAATTAGGAGAAGTTATGAATCTGGTGAATTTAATTATAAAGTATCGAACGCGCAAGAAATACTTGATGCTATTAAAAATAAATATACAGACGGAGAATTGAGTACTTTGGATGGCGTTGCTGTTTCTTATTCTGATTGGAGATTTGGAGTCAGAACATCTAACACTGAGCCTCTTCTTCGTTTGAATGTTGAATCCTATGATAAAGCCACAATGGAAGCGAAAAGAGATGAATTGATGGCCTTGATTAAATCACTTGCAAAAGAATAATCTACAAAGTTTCATTTTGACTTCTTGAAAGAATATTTTAGAAAGAGTAAAGTTAGGATATTATGAATGATAAAATTTTAACAATCTTAGAAAAGCTTGAAAAAGGATCTGATAAAACAAACGCAAGATTAGATGAAATAGAAAAAAGATTAAGTCATGTTGAGACAAACATGGCAACTAAAGATGATCTCGTTAATTTAAAACACGAACTGATTGAGTATTCAGACCGTTGGTTTGGCGATTTATTGGAGGCCACTGACAAAAACAAAGCTAGTATTGATGAAGTTATAAATCTTAAATCAAGAGTTCGTGCTATTGAAAAAAAATTATCATTACAACAATGAGCTTTGATTTAAATAAAATCGACAAATCCTCTTTTAACAATCAGTCTTACGTTAAGAAAATTGATAAACCCTGGGGTTTTGAATTGCATTGGGTGCCAGAAGGCAAACCTTACATGGGTAAAATTCTTCATATTAGTGCCGGTAAAAGATTAAGTCTGCAAGTGCACGATCAAAAACAGGAAAGTTGGATGATTATGAACGGACAGGGCAAAGTGGTCTGGGAAAATTCAAAAGGAGAATTGATTGAGACAGAACTGCAGCCAGGAGTCGGATATACATGCGAACTGGGTCAAAAACACCGTTTGGTAGGCATAACAGATTGCGATATCATCGAAGTTTCGACACCGGAAATTGGTACAACTTATAGATTGGAAGACGATTTCAAGCGTCCGGATGAGACGGAGGAACAGAGAAAAGTCGAGCGTAACGAATAGTTTATCGTCATCCTGAATTTATTTCAGGATCTTTCTGGATACTGAATCAAGTTCAGCATGACAAGTTATAGTATGAAGAATTTGACGGATATTACAGCTATAAAAAAACTTGATCCGCAAAATACGCTGGGTTCTACCGATTTGTTAACCGAACAACTTAAAACTGCCTGGTCACAAGTTAACGCATTTGATATTCAACCGCTTGTTGACATCCAAACAATTATTTTTTGCGGTATGGGAGCATCAATTTACGGGGCATTGGTAGTCAAATCTCTTCTGGGATCACATTTTAAATATCCCACCGAAATTGTTACAGATTATCATTTGCCCTTTTATGTAAACGAGCATACTCTGGTGGTTTTGACCAGTTATTCGGGAACTACGGAAGAAGTACTTTCCTGCGCGCAGGAAGCTTTGGTTATGAAAGCTCACATGCTGATTTTGACTAAAGGCGGAGCTCTAGCCGAATTTGCCAAACAAAATAATATCCCCGCGTATATATTTGATGGTGCTCTCAACTTATCAGGTGTTCCGCGTTTAGGCACAGGTTATACCATTTTGGGATTGATCGGACTATTAAATAAAAGCGGAATTGTGGCTATTTCGGAAGATGAAATCAACTCCGCGATTACCCGTTTGCAATCAAAAACCGAGATTATCAAACAACAAGCTATGACTGACGCTCCTAAATTTGTGGGTAAAATTCCGGTTATTTTTGCGGCCGAACATTTATCCGGCAACGGACAAATATTGAGAAATCAATTTAATGAAACAAGTAAGACGTTTTCCGCGTTTTATCTGGTGCCGGATTTAAATCATCATCTTATGGAAGGTTTACAATTCCCCCAACCTTCTCCACTTCATTTTATAGTCTTAGATTCTAAAAATTATTCGGCAAAAATTAGTAAACGTATGTCGTTAACAATTGACGTAGTAAAAAAGAATAAGCAAATAATTGATGTCTACAAACCCGATACTATTTCAATTTACGATGATTTTCTGCAGACGTTAAGTTATGGAAGTTATCTAACGCTCTATCTGGGACTACTTTATGATCAAAACCCGGCCGTTAACCCCTGGGTAGATTACTTCAAAGACCAACTCAAAAAATAGTTTGCGTTTTAACTTGATGAACTTTAGTTACTGATCTGCTACGATAAATATATGGAGCTTACTTGGAAAGATAAATTCATATTTTATTTTAACGAATTTCGCCAGAAACTTCCTTTTGCCTACAATTTAAAAAAACAGTTCTATATTTTCGCGGGGGGAATTGGTGGAATATTGTTAATTTGTATCGTTTCTACTGTTTTACTGCTTAGTCATTCATCCGGTAATCCATTATTAAATACCTTGAAGAAAAACATTGTATTCCCGACGCAAAACAATAACAATAAAATTAATTCCCCCACATCAAACACGCAATCTAATTCTCAAAATAACGTAAGACAAGGAAATAGTAATACTCAAACAAACGGAGCAAAATCTAACCCAACAAAGACAAATTCTATCTTAAATAAAAATTCAACAAGTACTTCTTTGACCGTAACTCCAGCTTTAGGCTCGAACTCGCAGTCTTCCTCAGGCAATTCTTCGTCGTCAAATAATTCAGGCGGCAATTCAAGCGGAGGAATAATTGGCACAACCGATCTTTCCGATGTAAAATTATATTTTGAAGACAGCAGCGGAAATCTAGAGCAATACGTTGCTCCAACAAGCATACCGGACAACCTAACCTGGCAAACGTACTCTAACCAGCATGACAACTATTCCCTTGATTATCCTGTGGGATGGAGCAAATCCACAGCTGTAGAAAATGGTCACGAGGTAGTTTCAATACATCCGCCAAACACCGATTTAAATACTCCAATTCAACAGGGTCTAACCAAAATAGCCTTTGGAATCTCACCCTATCAATTTCCTATGCCTCAGCTAAATTCGGCTAACGCTTCATATATTAATAATGTCATGGTTGATGGATTCAACGGCACTTTATACACACAAGGAGCTTTCGGTATCAATATTGTGGCGGCTTTATTTAAATATGGTGACAATTATTTTTGCCTTTGGGCTACAGCCAATGACGACACTATGATTTATGTCTTCCAGCATATGCTCCTAACTCTGCAGCTCTACGGGAACTAAACATAAAATATATAATTAAAGAAGACAATTAGCGGGTTACTGAAATTGGAGCAGTAGAATCAACTTGACTTTGAGCAAAAACAGTCACTCTGCCATCCGATGGAGACTGATATACATAATATCCCGTATTATAGTCACTATCACAATTTGTTACAGAATTACCAATCGTAGTACCATCAGTTCCTGAACTAGGATCAACAGGTAAGGCCGCAACATATTCAGAAACTAACAATGAACACAAATTAGTTGCGTTCGAACTAATATCATAAGATGTATCAAAACTTAAGCCTGCAGAATTTGTAGCAATTCCTGATGGCAAAGTTCCATGATGATCAGCAGAATACTGATTGATTGCGTTTAATATTGTATTAACATCGGAACGTCTCTTGGTATCATTTGCCGATGCGAATTGTTTGGCCGGATTAATTGCAACCAAAACTATTCCCATTAACACAGCTAATATTCCAATCACAATTAATAGTTCAATGAGAGTAAAACCGGACTCAATTTTTTTAAGATTTAACTTTTTATATAACATATTATTCTATTTATTATCTTGTAACACTTATTATGGTGCCCGGATTTACTTCACTAACTGCCGATACTGTAACTCTATTATCCGTTGCCGATTGCTGTACAGAATATCCTGTATTGTAACCATTAGCACAATTAGTTACAGAACTCCCATTACTATCACCAGTTACACCATCAATACCATTTTTCGGATCTGTCGGTAAAGCCGCCATATATTTTGTTATTAAACTTGAACATAAATCAATGGTATTTGTTCCTGTTTTCGCAATTAACATAGCTGTTGAAGTCGCAATAGTTGTTGTACCAGCTGTTGGTAAAGAACCCTTATTATCAGCAGCATACTGATCAATGGAGTCAAGAATTGCCGTAACATCGGAGCGTCTTTTAGTATCATTTGCGGATGCGAATTGTTTGGCCGGATTAATTGCAACCAAAACTATTCCCATTAACACAGCTAATATTCCAATCACAATTAATAGTTCAATGAGGGTAAAACCGGACTCGAGTTTCTTAAGATTTAATTGGGCAGTTGTCATATATTTTTATTTGATCTGTATTAATTATTCACATATTGATCAGCTTTTGTCAAGGGGGTAATTTAGCTTCAAAATTGAGCAATAAATGATAATTAATAAAAAAACAATTTAAATGAAATTAAGGAAGAATTATAAGAACGTCTTCTGATAATCCGCTGTTATCTTGTTCGGAGATATTGGGAATAACTTTTTGTAATTCGCTGACAATCCGTTGACGAGTCCCAACCGGAATACTATCCGCAAACATCACTTCACTTGTCGCCGAATTACTCTGAGGGGTTGGGACATCTTTTATCGATTGAATACCGAATTTATTTAATACGTCTTTTATATTTGGTTCTAATGCCGCAGACGCTGTGGAATATTCTACACTAACTTTTAGATTTTGTTCATCGATTGTTGCCGCGAATGCACTGCCTGGTCCGGATTCGTTGAAGGGTAATGACTCAGTAGGAGAGTTACTCGTTGTGGGTTGAACTACTACAGGTGTCGGATTACCGTTTGTTTTTATTGCAGCATGATAAGCGGCCTCTTGTTTACTATTTTCAGCATTCATTTGCAAAAACATAAAAATAAATATACCAAACAACGGCAATAGGCAAACTCCCATAATAATTGTTTTACTATTAGTTGATTTTTTAGGTTTTATGTGTATATCGGAAGCGGAATCCTCCGTATTATCTTGCGGTTGAGAATTATTTAAAACTGTTTGCGTAATAACCGGAACATCAATTTCCTGCTGAACCGGCATACTCCAGGGACGAATATTTCCCAATTTATCAATGATCGCGCGGGCAGCTTCAATCGGCATACCATTTGACAAATTTACAGAATTTCCAAGTAAAAACTGTGGAATGACACTTTCAATCCGACTGCCGTTTTCTTTAAAACCATGCTGAAATTTTTTAAAAAAATCAGCATTCATCGCCACAAGAATTTGCTTTTTTTCCAATTTATACAATTTACTTAATACACTATCAAAGGGAACTAAGTCAAGAAATTCTTTTGTTTCTGCAGTTTCCCCATTGTTAATTGTTGTATTCGGGGGAATTTCCTTACAAAATAATAAATCATCAGCGACAATAATAACAACATTAGCCGCCGGTAAATGATTATCTTTTATAAAGCCTTCGATTTGAGTTAAAAAATTATCGGATGAAATAACATCCAAATGATCAACCACATTAGGCAGGAAAGTAAGTCTTAAGGAGTTTGCCATACCTTCGGCATAAAAATCAAAAAAAGACTTAGTTAAATATAAGACAGCATTTGCCATATTACTCACTCCACGATGTCACGGTCATAGAACCGTTTGTTGTTTGCGTCGTTACATTAATAGTATGAATAAAATTTCCGTTTACTCCGGTTGATTTAATCATATACGCCGAACTGCTGCCGGTTACCTGAACCGTTGCCGTTCCCCCGTTAAGACTCATCACTTCTCCAGTATAACCGGGATTTCTGAGTAAACGCAATAAAGCATTTTCTACTCCGCTTTCGGCGATTGATCTGGATACATTGGCCTGCGTCAATCTATTAGTACTTTTCATATTTAATACCACCACAAGCGACGCGGCTGTAAGAATCAACGTGGCGATAATTGTAAATAAAAGTAATGAAACCAAAGCTTGCCCTGACCTAAATTTGATAGGCCGAAAATCATTCAACAATTTAACAATGAAACAATTTAACAACTTCTTCTTCATCTCAAACTTACGGTTGTCTGATAATTTCTTCTTTCATAACCTTGAACGCGCTGTGTTGTTCCCACCATTTGATAATTTATAATTAATGTACTTTTGCCGCCGACATTTCCGATACGCTTAAAAGTCAAATTGGCAATTGTCGTATCGGAACTATTAAGAACGTTTGTTCCTTGATTATTTATTAAAATCATATTTCCGGATGGACTGCTGGAATAAGTATAGTTAATACCACCGATATTTAGAGTAGCACTTGTACTCGCGACACCATATGTAGTGGGAGAAATCACCGCCTGAGCGCGTTTAACATCGTAACTTAACCGGGAAAGAAGATAAGCTCCATCCTGCTCAACACTCGATGTCGCCTTAGATTCAGTCTCTGAATCAAGGATTGATGTAAAAATTTGTGTCAATATGGTCATCAATATGGCAAAAATAACCATATACATCATCATTTCAATGATAGTTGTGCCTTTTTGTAAAAAATTTAATTTTTTCATTGTGAATAACTGGTAGTTATACTGTTTAGTGACGGCGATTGTGTCGCTGTGGTAGTTGAAAGAAAAGCTTTGAATCTGTAGCAATTCCCAGGATTTTGATAATTTGGATTAATTGTCCCAAAAGGAATACTCGCACTAAGACTGGATCCAATCGGAGTGAAGTATTGATTGGGATCGGAATTAGGCCCGAGATATGTGAATACCGCGTTCGCGCAATTACCATTGAGCGGAGCAGCCACTGCGACTTGTAACTTTATTTGTGTAGATGCCGGCTGTGAGGCTACGGCTTGAAAACTATCAAAGGAAGCTTGAAAACCGGGATTAAACGTCGCAGATTCATAAATGCCCGACATTGTAAATGCGCCACCGCTTCCGCCTTGAATAATTTTAAATTGGTTTTTTGATTCACCGGTAATAATATATGAATAAGCCGTATTATTGGACAAAGTTACAGAAGAAACTCCGCTTATTCCCGAACTAATGGCCATCCCACCGCATAACATTGGACTTGCCGGATTGGTAATATCAATAACCAGATATTGCTGAGTTCCTCCGCTGCCTACAATAATTGCTCTATTTGCAGTCGGTACCGCTATACCCGCCGGATCTGTAGATCCGGTGTTATACCAACCGATTGTGGGATACCAATTAAAAAATAATATTGAATCAGGATGAGCCACATCGATAATAAAAAAACCTTTAGAGAAATAAGCTCCGGAACCATTGACATTCACTCCCCCGTCAAACGCCATATAGACTGTTTTTCCGTCAGTGCTGATTGTTAATCCTTGAGCTGCCTGCTGCCACGACAATTGAGCCAACCCAACCCAATTTAATTGTCCATTGCTGTCTACGCTAAATACTTGCAGACCAAAAAGAGAATTTGTGGTTGAAACATAGACGTTATTATTTGCTACCACAACTTGTTGGGCTGTCTGATTGGGATTGGAAAAAATACCGAAAACCCCGTTTATTAAGCCGCTGGAATCAAGAGGTGTTTTATGATCACCTGTTTTATTTGTAATATCAAATGTATATAAAGAATCACCGCTGGTTACAAAGGCTGTATTATTTACGACATAAATTCCGTTTGCCGAATCTCCTCCCGGTACATCAATCCAGCCGACTTTTGTATATGGAGTCTTCGTTATATCCAAAATAATAACTTGTGACGAAGAACCGTTTGCCGCCAGATAGATATATCTGCCGTCACTGAATATGGCATTTGTTTGATAATTGCTGCTAAATGTACCAGAAACAGTGGCTACCGGATTTGTCGGCGGATTAGGCTGACTTATCCCTACATTAACAAATGTTACCCCCTGAGTACCATCGCCTGTACCGACATAGGCACCGCCGGGCAAAGCTGAAATTGTATTTCCTTGCTTCGGAAGGGTCAAAGTATTAATTAATGAATTTTGCGGATTACACCAATCAGCATTACCGCTTGTCGAGAGAGATACTTCACCGCCGTTAACGTTAGTAATAATTGTTCCGCTTTGTGAGCCGGTGGAAAAATCATTAACCGTAGTATCCGTATCCGAGGCACTGTTTAAATATCGTGTGAGATACATTAGGGATTTAAGCGAAGAAGGATAAGGCGTATTCCAGGATACAGTAGTAGTTAATAATTTCGTTGACGGATCCAGTGTTCCACCGGTTGAAACAATATTATCATTTGAATCCCGATAGACGTCACTAATTGTTACTTGTTGGGTATAACCGTTCAGCGTAGCCGAACCTGAAGCCAGCGTCCAAATTGAACCGTTAACCACCGGATGATAGACTCCGTCTGTCGCAATATTTGACCAGCCGCTTTCTCTGATACTACGCATCGCTTCCTGAATTTGCTGAATTTGCGTACTGGCTTGCAATTGTTGATCCTGTTGGGCTCTTCCACCTCGGCTGGCAATCAACCCCACCATTAAACCCGGCAGAATAATAGTTGCCAAACCGATGACCAATAATAGTTCGACTAACGTCTGACCTTTAAAGCTAATCATATTAATTTCTATTAATAATTTTCATTGTTTCATTGAATGAAAATTGAAAACTGAAAATTGTAAATTTTTTAGTTAATTCCCGCCATTACTCCCAAATAATTAAATTTCAAAGTCTTGTTTTGCTTATTGGTAATATCCAATAATGAAACCGAGTTAGCCGCGGAGCTATAACCATAAACTTCGCCGTTTAGCGGAATAAATATAATATTATTATTGGTTAGATTTATCGGATTAAATTGTAAATTTGAGTCAAGAGAAATTGTGAAATTGGCTGAATCACTGGAATTATAGGTGGTTCCGTGAAATAAAACATATGAATTTTGTGTAAAGTGAATACCATAATAATCCGGATAACTTCTGCCTTCGGTATCTCCCTGCATAGCTTTCATCTGCTGCTGTTTGGTGTCGGCTATAAATGTAAGTAAAGTGCTTTGTAATGTTGCTCCGCGTTGCGAATGAATTAAATTAATAGTTGCCAGACCTGATAAAATTGCAATTATTGACATGATAACCAAAAGCTCAACCAATGAATAACCTTTACGATTTATTACGTTTTTCATTTTATTACGGAGTACTACTGGCGCTGGGCGTATTGCTGACGTTACTGATAAGACTATACATCGGAGCAATAATTGCCAACATCATCCCGCCGATAAGAATTCCGACGACTACCAGCATTACCGGCTCGATAAGTGTAGTTGCACCTTTTAAGGCTTTAGCTACTTGGTAATCGAGATATTCCGAAGCATCCTGCATTGATTTGTCTAAAGAACCGCTTTTTTCACCTGCTTCGGTAATTTTAATTATCATGCTTGGAAAGACAGTTTTATAATCTTTAAAGCCTTGAGAAAGATTTCTGCCTGCAACCACCATTTGTTCGCAATGTTTTATGGCCAATGAAACTTCCTTCTTATTCACAACTGCTTCCGATAATTGAATGGCTGTTCCAATCGGTAAACCAGCGTTTAATAAAAGATAAAGGCTTCTGGTAAACCTGGCAATGTCAATTTGTTTGCCTAACCCAGAAATATAAGGCAGAGATAAAAACAGGCTCATAAAAACTTTCTTCTGCGTCTTAAAAAGAAAGTAAAAAAAGGCAATTATTATTCCTGTCGTCAATATGGCCCAAGTAGTATTGTGAATTAAAAAATTAGAAACCGCAATTAATACCTGTGTCGGCAATGGCAATGCTTCACCCAAACTGGTAAATACTGTAGAAATTTTGGGAATGACCTCAATCAGAATAACCAGCATTACAGCCACAAAAACAACTCCTATAAAAGCCGGGTAAATAAGTACCGAACGGATACTGTCCGTAAATTCCATGTCTTTCTTTAAATTTTTTGCTAAATCGCTAAGCGCGACATCTAATGTACCGGCTTCCTCACTGGCTCGGATAATATTTGTAGTTACCGAATCAAAAATATTGGGAAATCTACTAAAAGTAATATAAATTCGTTTCCCCTGCATTAAATCAGCGCGTAAAGTTTCAAGCAAAATTTTCATATCACCTTTCGAATCTTCAAGCAGGGAATCGACAGATTCCACAATCGGTATGCCTGCAGCTAGCATCGTAGATAAATTACTGATTAAGCTGACTTTATCGTTACCGGATATTTTAATGTCTTTTAAATTTTTCATGAATCAATTTTTGTAACACGCAAAACTTCTTCGATGGTCGTTATACCTTTGGCCACTTTTTTCAATCCGTCATCCAGCATGGTATTCATGCCTTCGCTTACTGCCAAACTCGCAATCGTATTAGCGTCATTATTATGATAAATGGCGTCTCTGACATTTTTGGTCACTTCCAGTACTTCGAAGACGCCAATTCTTCCTTGATAGCCGGTCATATGACAAACTTTACAGCCGGCGCCTTTATAAACTCTAAATTCGTTATCATTCCCAAAAGCCTTAGTAATGGAGGGATTCGAAATATGCTTTTTTAAATCTTCTCGATTTGCCTTAGTCGAAACTTTGCACATGTCACAAATTTTTCTGATCAAACGTTGGGCAAAAATCACGTTTACGGTTGAAGCTACGAGAAACGGTTCAACGCCCATATCGGTCAAACGGGGTAAAGTTGTGGCAGCATCATTGGTATGTAAAGTAGATAAAACCAAATGTCCTGTTAAGGCGGCATTAACCGCTATGCCGGCTGTTTCATCATCACGAATTTCTCCGACAAAGACAATATTGGGATCCTGACGTAAAATTGAACGTAGTCCATTAGCAAAAGTCAGTCCGGCTTTAGTATTTACGTGAATTTGATTAACACCTTTTATTCGGTATTCGACCGGGTCTTCAATAGTGGTAATATTTTTTTCTCTGACGTTTAAAATTTTTAAAATTGAATAAATTGAGGTAGTTTTTCCGCTGCCTGTAGGTCCGGTTGATAAAATCATACCAAAAGACTTAGAAAAAGCATTAGTAATTTTTTTTAAATCTTCTTCACTCATTCCCAAATCAAGCAGAGAAAATTTACGAAATCTTGAAGCAAGTAAACGTAGAACCGCTTTTTCTCCATCCACCAAGGGTAAAATTGAAACGCGGATATCCAAATCTTCTTCCTCCAATTTTATACGCATTTTTCCATCCTGAGGAGCCATATGTTCGTCAGTTCGGAGACGGGAGAGCACTTTAATGCGGGTAATCACTTGATCATGGAGATTTTTGGGGAGAAATAATACATCATGTAATATTCCGTCTATACGGAAACGGACCAGTGAATCCAATTCTTCTGCTTCAATATGAATGTCGGATGCACGATCTTCATAAGCGTAATTAATAATCAGATCAACTATCTTAGCGATCGGAGCGTCAATATTTCCCCGTATACCTGTCCTTCTTACTTCATCTTCAATCAACTCGTCAAGTGATTTTTGCAAATTAGTCCTATAAATTCGAAGCGCGCTATACATATCGCGTTCGGTTGCCATATAGGGAACTACCATTAAGCCGGTTTTTCGCGCAATCATGTCCTGGATTATCTGATCTGTGGGGTCAACCATGGCCAGCTTAACGCTTTGCTCGTCTTTAGCGAAAAGAATCACTTTATGCTTGCGAGCAATTCTTTCTGGGAGAATGTGAACAACTTCCGGAGAAATGGCAACTTTTGATAAAACAATAAAAGGAATTTTCAGTTCATCGGAAATTAAAACACCCAAATTTTCATCGGAAATAAGGTCCCTTTCGACAAAAGCGTCCGCTAAACTGATGTGGGTGTTTTTAGCATATTCTTGAACTTCGTTGAATTTTGTCTCATCAACCAAATTTGCACGAAGCATTATCGCTTTTAGTTGGTCATCTTTAATAATCATAGGCAGGCTTTGCTAACTAACTAATCTTTGTTTTTATTTTCTCCAAGAGACTATCGTAATCAATAAAACCTTTATTAATGAAATCAACCGCGCCAAGTTTTTTTGCTTTTTCAATATCTTCCTCTTGTCCCAAAGTTGAAAAAACAATTACCGGTACGTTCTTAACCAAATTAATTCTTTGTTTTTCAGCTAAAACCTCAAATCCATCTTTAATCGGCATAATTAAATCCAGTAAAATAAGATTTGGAACGTGTGCCAACATTAAACTCATACCCTCATTTCCGTCTTTAGCCGTATCTACATTAAACCCTTGCTGTCGAAGCTTATAAGCATAAAACTGCTCGAAAAAGTTATCGTCTTCAATTAATAAAATCCTTTTACCGTTTTGTGTAATACCTGGAGCCGGAGCTGTCTGAATTTGCTCAATATCTTTTCCTGTAGTTTGAATCGTTTGCAGTTCTGTGGTAATTTTTTGCTGAGCCTGCTGCAGATAATTTAATATTTCCTGAGAAATTGCGGTTTTTCCGTCTTTAACTTCCCGCATTTTCATTTCTACTTCTTTGCAATAATTTCCCAAAGTTGTATATCCCATCACCAAACTTTGGCTTTTAATTGAATGGATGGCGATAAACATTTGTTCAAAGGCCGAAGCTTCTGTTTGATTTTTTAAAAAAGCGTTCAAATTTGTCGAATACTGCTGCAGATATTGCTGCGCTGTTTGTAAATAGAGCGTTTTATATTTATTTAAATCAACCGGCTGCATAATCTTATCTCTTCATTTAATACTATACCTCTTCTTTTAAAAATTGCCAATAGGTATTATGCCTAATACAATATTATTGAATGTATTGCTCTACTATGCTAATATTCAAAATCATGTTAAGAAGAGAAGAATCATTAGAGATTGATGATATTCATTTTGATCTGCAAGGGAGAGTCTCAAATATTTATAAACGATTAGCTATTCTTAGTCATCGTGCCGGAGACTTTGTAAGTACAACGGATATAACTGTGCCCGTTTTCGTTAATACCTGACTTTCCCATTTTTCCCATTCTCATCATTTTTCAGCCTCAATATCTAGTTTTTTAGGACACTAGTAGCTACAATAGCGCTATGACTTTTATCCGAAAAGTGAAAACCACCAGTGGTGCTACTGCAGTACAGATTGCACAAAAGGAACATGGACGCATAGTGCGAATAGATCACATCGGGAGCGCTCATTCACAAGATGATCTTGATACCCTCCTTGCCCTGGCCAAGAAACGTTTACTCGGTGGCCAGCAGTCTTTGTTTGCAGAATCTGAGCCACCGAAGGTGTACCTTAAGCAGTCTGTATCACGTTTACTACTGGAAGTTTTGATTGAGCAGTTCAACTCCCTCGGTTTCAACCGGTTAGAGGATGATGTCTTTTCTCTCTTGTGCGCCGCTCGTATCGTTGAGCCCACATCCAAACTCGATAGCATCAGGGTTTTGGGTGATCTCGGAGTAAAAGGATTGAATAAAAACCGTCTGTACCGTTGCCTTGGCCGGATTATCCTCAAGGACTATCGAGCTACTATTGCCAGCCAGTGTTTTGCCCATGCTGCTTTAGGAATCAGTCTCGTGCTCTATGATGTGACAACGCTCTACTTTGAAGTGCAGAAAGAGGATACGTATCGAAAGCCCGGTATGAGTAAAGAGAGAAGGCTTGAGCCGCAAATTATCGTAGGCCTGCTTGTTGATCAGAATGGCTTCCCTCTGGGTCTGCATAGTTTTGAAGGTAATACTGCTGAAACAACTACTATCCTTCCGGTGATCGAAGCATTTAAGAAACAGCACAACCTAACGGATATTACGGTTGTTGCCGATGCCGGAATGCTCAGTAGTAAAAATTTGGAGGCGCTCACTAGTGCCGGTTATACCTACATTGTCGGTAGCAGACTGCATAAGATTCCCTACGATATTGCCGAGTACAAGAAAACCGCAGAGTTATCAGATAAACAAATCATCACGACAGAACTTACCGCAGGACAACGGATTATCTACCAATATCGTGAAAAGCGGGCAGCACTGGACATACGCAACATTGAGAAACAGATTAGTAAGGCGGAAAGAATTATTAACGGCAACATTGCAGACAAGAGATCTAAGTTCTTAAATGTCAAAATGAAAGAGAGAAAATTAAACATGGCTCTTATTGATAAAGCAAAAATGTTAGCCGGCATTAAAGGCTACGTTACAAACCTTGCTGTCCCAGATGAACAGGTCATCGCCTCTTATCATCAACTGTGGCACGTAGAACAATCATTCCGTATGAGTAAATCCGATCTCAAAGCACGTCCAATCTTTCATCATAAACGTGACGCAATTGAAGCTCATCTCACGGTTGTATTTGCAGCGCTGGCGATAGGGAAATTAATTGAAAACAGTACCGGAATAACTATCAAGCGGTTTGTCAGAACATTAAGGCCAATCAGATCTGGCACAGTTTTAATTAACGGCAAGGAATATGAAGCGGAAGCAGAGATATCCACAGAAGTGAAATCAATCCTGCGTAAATTACGATCAGGACACTAGTTTGGGAAAGTCAGGTTTTAAGACAAACTAAGCTCCCCATTCCAGCGTATAATATAAATATTGAGAAAATAATTCACGAGTTTACCTTTTTCCAACAATCTTATTCAACACTTTCAGTTTACAACTGAAGTCCGACAGTCAGACTTTTCCTTGTGCTTCCGAGACTAATTTTACTTTATATGAATCCATTATTATCATTGAGACATATCCGTGTGAAGAATGTTTTTCAGAATTGTAATTTGGGTCTTAATATCTATGATGGCATAATTTGTAGCTGGATAATAGAAAGATTCAAATATCTGCGTCAGAATATCAGTTGCTACATTGTATAGCTCATTATAGAATGAATGTTCTTCGCTATCTTCGTCGTAGCCAAAATACTGAGTAATACTTTTTTCAATCGCATAATCAATTATTAGTCCTAATTTTGTGTTTTCATCTCTATACTCTTCAAACTGAGTATCATTAAGTTGTTCTTGGAAGGTTAAATACTCAATAAGCTTTGTATATAAAGCATTTTGAAAATCCCGTTCATTAAAGGTTGGGAATCTATTTCCAATATATAGTAATACCTTCATTTTACCTTCTATATCGTAAAGCGTGAATTTAACGTGCTGTTCTAAGGTCTCGTAATTATACTCATGCTTTCCACGTTGCGGCTGTTCATTTTTTTTATTCGTAAGGTTTTTTGTCCATCCTTCTAATACATCTATCCATTGACTCCAAAAATCAGCCTCAAACTCTTTGAGAAGTAACTCTTCCTCTAAATCTTTCAGTACTTCTTCATCGGAATAACCATTGTCTTTTAATGCTTTTACATAATAATTTAAGGCAATTGTTGCTCGTCTTATCTTAGAATCTTCATCTCCAAATCTTTTTATAGCAATCCTTTTTATATGAGCTATTTTTTGCTGGATTGGGGTTAAACTTTGGTTATACAAAATACCACCTATTTTATCAAAAAAATTCTCTACACTTTCTTTTGTTATTTCCCCATCATTTGATACTTTCAAATATTTCTCTTCTGCCAAATCTATCGCATCGAGAACCTGGTCAATGCTATACTTTCGTAACCAACCCCTAATTGTTTTTTCACCATTCTCGCTTATAGATAACGGCTCAATTTTGCTATCCGTGTAGGCTTTAATCATTCTGACACTCTCAGTATCTAATTTAGAAAGAGACTTTTTCCATTGAAACATAAACTCAATCTGTTCTCTTCTTTCTTGTAAGAGCTCTAGTTGTTTTCTATGTTTTTCTACAACAGAATCATCACTCAGCTTTCTATCTTTTTTGCCACTATTACAATCAAAACAACTAGTAATAAGATTGGTAATGTCATTACTTCCTCCCTTCGCAACTGGCTCAATATGGTCTATTTGCAAAATCACAGTAGGTGCTTTTCCGCCACAATACTGGCAAATGAATTTATCCCTTTTAAGTACCTCAAATCTAATACTTTTACTTAATCCTATTCTTTTTGTCATTTTATTTAATTTTATTGGAGGTCTAATGATTAGGCATGATATGCCTCCCATAGACTTGCTGGCAAATCGTTAGGCACTTCTGCGAGCTTTTGCCTATAATCTAAAGGCTGCGTTCGTGCTCGCTCAATCTTTGGATCACTAGCAAAGATGGTTGCGCCTTTTATATGAATGGCTTCTTCAGGTTCTCCATAACGATCTCGCTTATCGTATCGCAAGAGCAGTATGTTACTTCCTGGATTCTCCGTTGCTACTTCTTCAGCGACAATCCATGCTCCTGCGGAACTTGCGCCAATTGTCTCAACAGCAGGTCTTCCACTATTGTAATCATCCATTCGTTGTTGCCACACTGCATCTGCAACTAAACGAATATCGGCTAACATACCTATATTCATAAAGCGAAGTTTTGTCCCTTTAGCACTTGATCCAAACATTTGTTGTGGTTTATACGTTGGGACATGTCCATAACGCCTCTCATACTCACCTGGATACTTTGCTTCAAATTGGACTGGATTATCAAAATCCTCTACTCCAACTACTTGTAAACGCTTCCAGCGCTCTATTAGTCCTGCGGTAACGCCACTTGTGTTTGAACCATTGCCTAATACCGAAACGAAGTAATCAATTCCAACTCCTCTTGGTATGATTTCTGATACTTCTCTGCCAATACTTTCCAGTAATTTTGGTGTAAGAGGATTCTCTGAGTGATTCATTAGACACATTCGCTCTTCCTCTCCTTTATCATTTTTGCCGACAGCAGTTATTATAGAAAAATCATTAGTTTCATGCTTAGCAAGCTTATATCGTCTCTGTCTTACTAATCCACTAAATTGCTTCCATTCTTCAGCACTTGCTTCAGGAACGTAGCCTTCTACTACTGGAACAAGTCTCGCACCAAAATTAACCATCTCTTGTTTACGTGCCTGAGGGATACGTGCTGGGACAAAAATATTTGCGTTATATCCTAATCTACTACATGCCCAAGCGAAGGCGATACCAGCACTTCCTGAAGTAACTTCATATAGATTGTCTCCTGGTTGGATAATGCCTTCTTCTTCAAGTCTTCGCAGTGTTGGGACATAGACTCTGTCATAGTGGCTACCAGTTGGATTCTGTGATTCATCTTTTGCCAAAAGGAGTGTATTTTTCGGTCCATATATTCTCAAAAGTGGCGTATGACCAATCATAGATTCCAGCCTGTCGTACTGTTGTTGACGAATACTGGTATTTACTAGTTGATCGGCAGGTAAAATACCTGCTTCTTGTTCACGAGCAAGAAGTCTTCGCTGGGAAGTTGTAAAAAGATAGGAATCTTGTATGGAATTAAGCTCGGCACTCACTTCACTTGGATTATACCACTTTCAACTCTTATAAGCCTTTTACGTTTTTGTTCCAGGTGTATAATTCAGCCATGAGTACAAAACAAGGTAAAATTGGCTTACATAGATTTAATGGCGATGCCAGCAGGTTTGAGGCAGTGGCAGACTATATTGGAACTAATTTCAAAGGCAATGCCAGATATATAGCTGATGTTGCAGGAGGACAAGGTATGTTGGCTCGTTTCCTTAACAAGAAGTATAACTTTGACGCTGAAGTCATTGATCCAAGAGAACATGTGCTATTAGGTGTCAAAAATAGACAGGCAGTTTATACTAAAGATATGGCAGATTATTACGACCTTATTGTCGGTTTACATCCTGACGAAGCACTGCGATCTGTTGTGGAGTCTGCCTTGATTCGTCCTGTGTTAGTTATCCCCTGCTGCAATTTTTGGTCAAAAGACGAGAAATTAGGACGAGATGCTTTACTGCAAAAAATTGAAGACTATTACGCACATAACAAGGTAAATATGAACGAGTAACTTTTGACTTTGAAGGGCCGAAGAATATTGGCCTTGTTTCAACACCAGCTCAATAATTATGAATACAACCCTTTACATTTTAACTGGCTTGCCATATTCAGGTAAAACCACGCTGCGAAAGGAGTTAATTAGGCGATTTAGCTTTAAGACAGTCTCTATTGATGAAATCATGGACGAAAGAGCTATGTGGCGAGAAGGCCATCCAACTCAGGAAGATTGGAATATTGCGTATTCAGAGGCGTACAGACGAATTAAGGAGCATCTAACGGATGGCAATTCAGTTATTTTTGACTACGGTAATCTTCCATTACATGAACGAGAGAACGCACGAAAGATAGCTGACAGCTTAGGTATCCCACATAAGTTAATTTACATAAATACACCAAAAGAAGAAATCCTTAGAAGGCGACAGGAAAATGAAGAAACAAAAGAACGAGGCCAACTGGATCAAGAGATGATGGATAGAGCGCTTAACATGTTCGTAGAGCCTACTGAAAAAGAAAAACCTATTATTTATAATTATAAAATGAATTTAGATCAATGGATCAAAATAAATATCACATAACATGCTTAGAGAAGATCAAAAAAAATGGCTTAGTCATTTATCCGATACTAATATTGTAAAAGTGATACCGTACGACCCAAATGCAAAAGTTCGTTTTCAAAATTTCAAAACAGAATTGCAACACGTATTAGGAAAAGATGTAACAATTGTTCATCGTGGAGCAAGTAGTCTGGGTATTTCAGGACAAGGCGAATTAGACATTTATGTTCCTGTCCCTCCAAGTATGTTTGATACTGCACTTGAGCAATTAACAATAGCATTTGGAGAACCAGGAAGCGTCTCAGCTATCAATCGTGCACGTTTTAACATTAAAAGAGAAGGGGGAAAGATAGAAATTCATCTCGTAAATCAGGATGCACAAGTATGGAAAGAAAATACAATCTTTTTCAATTACTTACAAACGCACCCAGACGCACTGAGTAAATACGAACAATTAAAAGAACATGCAAGTGGAGCTAGTACAAGAGAATATTATCGACGAAAAATTGAGTTTATAAATGAAATCCTAACCCAGGCTCTTTCCAAGCGTAGCTAAATATTTTGTAAAATCCTCTAAATTTTTTACGTTGTTTTCAAGTACAGCTTTATAAATATCTGTGCTGAATATATGTGTTTTATATTTCCCGCTTCGTATCGCAGCTTCCTTGAGAACGAGAATAACCTGTCTGTCTGACTCGGTCATGTGTGCCCTGATCCACTCATAGTAGTTTGGATCTCCTGGATCTAACACTCTAAAAAACCATATATCTATATTCCATTTAGTTTCTCCGTTCCAATAGGTAATACTTATATATAATCCGTGTGGATTTTCACTGGTTACGCTTTCTCTTGTATCCATCAAGAGTAGTTTCTCAACGTGAGGCTTACCGAGTAATGATTTTACTGTCTGCCAATAGGCATTTTCATCGATTGGTTTTTTTCGTAAAACTATATCTATGTCTGGATAAAGCATGGTCTTCAAAGTCATACTACCCACAACTTCTGGTGTACCAAACTGAGAGAGAGTCTGTATGATTTGTAAACTTTCTAGGATTTGTTTGCCTTCTTTTTGAAGCTTCTCTTGTTTACTATCAATATCTTTCATATCGTCATTATATACCAAACTAGCTTCAAGCGTTTCCACCCTCTAGTCTCGAAAGAAATTCTGGGAGTTTGGAACTATTTACTACTAAAATATCCATCCTTGTGCCAAAATCTTTATTGCCAGTTTTAAGGACACCGACTTTATTAAGTGGTGTCGAATGAAAATGAACTGGCAAAGGGTATTCATAGAGTAAATATGGTTGTTCTTCTAACGTGGCTTTAGAAAGTGGTATTTCTCCCGTTATTTCGTCTATATATTTTGGGTCAAATTTGCAGGTAAATAATTTAGCTGTCGTGACTATTGTAGGTATAAGAATCTGGTGAGCATAAGGCATTTCTGCATTTTCAATTCTCGCAGACAGAACTTTGCTATTATTAAGCTCCTCTGCAAAAATTGCTTTCGTGGCTAGCGCTATTTGATGTGCTGCCTGACTAATCGCTGCATTCGATGTTTTGGTTTTATCGCCTTTCTTATATGCCGAATAACTTCCCCTTGTCTCCCACGCATCGCTCGTAGGAATCCATTCTAACGAAATCATTGGACTAAGCATCGCATTTGCTTCCCACTTGTGGACTGTATTTTGTGAAAGCTTGTTTTCAATTAGTGAACCTGAGAAATGTTTTGGGTGATTAACATTAGGATGAGTAAAAAAGACCCAGTCTATAAACTCAGGATTATTCTTTTTACATTCAATGAGAAGTGTTAATAAGATCGTGTTTTTTGCCATTTGAGCATAAATATCTAAAGCACTCTGTTGTCCTATTAATGGTCCATTATATGGGGGAAATTCAACGGGATAATTTGTTGACACTATGTTCCAACGTGATTTTTTAACTGTTTCCTGACACCATCTTTCAAAAAAAGTCCCTTGTATATTCAATGAATGAATTGTCCAGTCCGAATCGGATAAGGGAGAAATCGGTATCGATTGAACTGATTTTGTTTGTTGAACCACGTTTAGATTATATCAAACATCCAGAGCGTTTAATTTAGACCCTATACAATTAGCTAGGCTCGTTTGAAGGCTGAAAGGTTACTTCTTATAACTTCTAGAGTTAAAAAGTAAGCTAGGATTAGCTAGGGAACGTGTACGGACTATATTTGTTCAAGGTCTAATTATTAGACACTGGTTAATACTTTGAAACTGGAAAGAATAATTCACTTGAAGATCGATATTAAATCGTGTATATAAATCAGTAACAAACTAATTGTATTCATTCAAGAAGTTGCTTTTGCAAAAAGTTCAATTTCTTGTTTTAATTCTGTAGAACTAAACCTTATCTAAGGCTTCATTAGCCTTTTGTAAAACCACTGCCGTATTTATAAACTCCTTAAATTCTTCTGGCTTTTTTGTTTTATACCAATATAAGTTCCAAAAGATAGCTTTCAAATCTATCATTCCGCTATTAAAAGCTGGTTTACCAACTGGAAATAAAAATGTTAATACAAACACGACAAGAGAAATCACAACAAGATTATGTCCAAAGTAATAACTTATTCCTAAATTAACTAATTCAATTAAAAGGAACATTACTAAGGTTCTATTGAGTGCACTTTGGCTTGATTTACCTTCAATTAAAATGTTCTGACCATAATTTTCAGAGTAGAGTTTGCCTGTGGAAACAATTTTTTGAGGGTCTGTTTCGTCTAATAAACCTTCTTGTTTTAATCTTTTAGCGTAATTATCCAATATGGTTTGGTTTCTTAACAATTGATTAACGAGCCCTTTTCTTTTATAAACCTGCCAAAAAGTTTGTCCCAAAAACAAACTTATTATTGAACTAATAATGATGACTATAAGTGCCATACTTTGGTTATACTACTTTGTTGTACCCATTCTTTACAAAATCATTTGCCATAGTATAATACTACTATACCTTTAGATTATAAACCACAAAATCATTTGCCCGCCCCAAGCTTGAATAAGCCTGAATTGATATGTAAAATTCTGCTATCAGCAATATCTGCCAATTCTGCTTCATATCCTTGTACAAGCGCCGTTGTTCCTAAATCAATGCCTAAACTTTTTTCATCCTCATAAAGATCATCATAATAACTTACACGTAAGCCTTCTTTATGGAGAAATTTTACTCCTCTAATTACTTGAAAACCTAGAGGGAAAAGAACAGTATCTAAAGCAGCATCTTTCCAAAGATCCGTTCTGTAACAGGCAAGTATTTTATAAGGAGCAAGTAATATCCACGCACCAATACCTTTTATTTCCTCTTTTTCGTGTGATACTTGGTTACATAACTTCCCC
>DATKGO010000018.1:0-10794 GCA_035510695.1 Patescibacteria group bacterium
TAAAAAACAGAGAATTAAACAACCGATTATTCTCACGACTCATACCTTAAGCTACAAGCCACCACTCGGTCACCCATGGAGGAGATACCCCAAAAAGTGATGAACACAAAAAAGCGGACATTTCTATTCTTGTCCGACAGAAAAAAATAGTTATAAAACAGTTATAAAATTAATAAATAATTCCATCAACTTTATAACGTTATAACTTTCAACTTTATGAACTAACGTTCAGGCTTCATCGTGGGGAAGAAAACCACTTCCCTAACCGGTTTATCTACTAACATAGCAAACAAACGTTCGGAAACACCAAAACCGGCGGCCGGCGGCATACCGTATTCCAATGCTTCTACATAATCCTCATCCATCATTTGCGCTTCCTCATCACCTGCAGCGCGTAGTTTCATCTGTTCTTCAAATCTTTTTCGCTGATCAATCGGGTCATTAAGTTCCGAAAAACCCTTACTGAGTTCACTCCCCATGGCTAAAACCTGCATCCTTTGTACATTATTCGGTTGATCCGGCAAACGCTTCGCCAAAGGCTCCACTTCTACTGGATGATTAATTATAAACATTGGCTGAATAATCGTAGGACGAATAGTTTTTTTATACAAATAATCAAGCAGTCTGCCTTTCCCTAAATTCGGTTCAACGCTAACTTTAAACTTATCAGCCAATTTATACAATTCTTCTACTGCCAGTTTATCAATATCAACTTTCCAGTGTTCATTTAGTAATTGAGTATAATTTAGCCGCGGCCAATTTCCTGACCAATCAATTTTTTGCCCATTCCAAACGGTTTGCAATGTGCCAAATGTTTCTTGAATAACGGTTTGATACATTTCCTGAGTAAAATCCATCAGCTCATTATAATCAGCGTATGCCCAATAAAATTCGAGCTGGGTATAATCCTGCAAATGTTCATCATCTATTCCTTCATTGCGAAAAATCCTGCCGATTTCAAATACTTTCTCAAATCCTCCGACTAATAATCTTTTCAAAGGCAGTTCCAAAGAAATACGCAGATATAAATCCATATTCTGCGCGTTATGATGGGTAATAAAAGGTCGAGCATCTGCTCCGCCCGGAATAGCTTGTAAAACCGGCGTCTCAACTTCTAAAAATCCTTTATCGATCATAAACTGCCGCATGGATTGCCAAAACAGCGTTTTCTTTTTGAAGATATCGCGAAGTTCCGGATTCATAAGCAAATCTAAATAACGTTTACGCAATTTAATTTCCGGATCTTTCAAACCAAAATGCTCGCTGGGAAGAGGTAATAACGATTTTGTCAGAAGTTTATAATTTGCCGGAGCAACTGAAATTTCGCCGGAAATAGTTTTTACTACCATTCCTTCAACCTGAATGAAATCACCAATATCTAATAACCTTAGATTTTTAAATAATTCATCACCAAGTAATTTTCTCTGGAAAAAGATTTGAATCTTGCCACTTTCGTCTTTCAAATTGGCAAAAGCGATGTTTCCGTGTTCTCGGTAAGAAAAAATCCTGCCAACTACTGTGACTTCTTTACCTTCGTTGGCCAGGGCCTGCGCAATCGTATGAGTTCTTTTCGCAGATGAGGGATAAGGATCGATTCCTAACTCTTTTAATTTTTTCAGTTTTTCCAGTCTGGCTTCTTTAAAACTAACTTCATCCATAACTTATTCTGATTATAGTTTAAAAATCAAAAAACCGCTACTATTTTATTCTTTAACTTTAATAATAACCATTTTTTATTAATCTATTTACCCATTCCGACTGTGATGTTACTCTGTTTTCAAACATACCGGCAATTATTTTATCCAATTCCCCAGCTAAACTTTCACTCGAAACAAACATCGTACAGGGAATTTTATATTCTTTACAATGAGTCACTTTTTCTCTTTGGGCTAACAAATCTCGGATAGAAAAAATTTGTGTTTCAGTTACACGTGTAGTGCAATCCGGTCGATGCTGAAATCCCTCTCCAAAATCCGGTTCACAGATACAAGTAACCGGTGCCAAATGCGGAAATTCGGTATGACGACAATGATAAAAGGATATTCCCGTTTCTTCCCCCATCCTATCTAAAATATGCAGAAATTTTAATGTTTTGGTCGTACCGATTATAAGTAGATTTTGATCATCAATTTGCGGTTTTACTTGCTGCAATAATTGGCGTTGCAAATCTTCGGCAATCCTCCGGCCTCTAAAATCCGGATGGACGAAAACCGTTCCTAATTCGGCAATATCCGCTAAATCGTTAGGCAAATCTAATTGCTGTCTTTGTTCTTCAGTAAATAGCGGAATAATGCGAGAATAACCATTGGCTATATTTGTACCATCAATTATATTCACAACAGCTAAACCGGCATCATAACTGGCTTGTAATGTCGCCAATGCCGGATGCAGCAAGGTCGGCTCTTTGGCAATTGCTGCATAAAGAAAACGAAAATCAACCTTTCTCGGTTGCAACGCTTCTTCTCTATAATAATCAATTTCTACACTCATATTTTTTCGACAAAAAAACCCCGCTTAACGGGGCGTCTATTTCACAACATAAACAACCCCTCTTAAGAGAGGTTCTTCTTGGCTGCGAATGATGCACAAATATTTTTCATAATAGTGTTTTAAGATACTATCAAATTAGCTGAGATCTTGTCAAATCTTCCTTTGGAATTCCCTGCCCGCTAATACCTGAGCATAGCGATGGCAGGCGGGGGACTGACGATTTTCGGGATAAAAATGTCGTACTAATCAATTACTTCCACTTCCAATTGAGGTTCGAAGGAGAAAGTAGTGATAAATTTCTCTTTAATCACTTTTATAATTGCCAAAACATCGGAAGCTTTGGCCTGACTTAAATTGGAAATATAATTATTATGTTTTTCAGATACCTGTGCGTCGCCTACTCTAAACCCACTAAAACCTAAACGGCCGATTACATAAGCCATTGAAACTTTTCCGTACCAGGAAGTTTCAACTTTTTCCTTAATATCCGGCCAGACCGCAATAATTTTTTCTACTTTTTCCTTCTCGGTAATATTTTTAAACACCGATCCGCAAGAAGGTAAATTCATCGGATGATGCGATTGACGGTAGGCAATGTTTTCTTTATAAATTCTTTTCTGTTCAAGCATTTCTTCCTCATCTCCCAATTCAAAAACAAATGTTCCTGAGACAATTAACATATTTTTATGTTGTTTGAAAAAACTATCGCGATAGCCAAAACCGCATTGCTCTTTATTCAACGTTTGTATCCCCAACTCAGGTTTTAATAAATCAATATAATTAACCGAAGAAACATTCTCTTTCATTTCTGACCCGAAAGCTCCGGCATTACCACGAATTGCACCGCCCACACTGCTGGGTAAACCTCCTGCCCAGGCAAGACCGGCTAAATTATGACTGAAACAAAATTGAATAAGCTGATCTATGGTGGCTCCGGCAAAGGCAGTAACCTTATTCTCTTTCAAAAGAAAATTTTCAGATCCGGGTAGTAGTCGAAGAATTGCACCGCGGAATCCGCTATCGGAAATTAATAAATTCGATCCCAGACCAAGAGGAAGAATTTTTTCAATATGGTTCTGCTGCAAATATTTTAGTGCCTCTTCTATATCAACAAGTGAAGAAAGTTCCAAAACCACGTCTACATTTCCACCGATATGATAATACGTGTCCTGGGAAAGCGAAACATTTTTATAAACTTGCATCTTAAGTATTATAGCAGGTGTGTTGTCATCCTGAATTTATTTCAGGATCCCATGGGATTCCGAAACAAGTTCGGAATGACAAATCGGGGGATGAAAATATGAATATACAACTAATTACTACTGTACCGAGGTGACGGTGTAGATGACTTTTCCTGCCGGAGCAGCGACTTCAACCATTTCTCCAATTTTTTTCCCAAGTAAAGCTCTGCCAAGCGGTGATTCATGTGAGATTTTCTTGGCAATAGGATCGGCTTCCCATTCGCCTACTACTGTGTAATCTTCATTTTTACCATCAATTTTTAAACTTACCTTTGAACCCAGAGCTACGACTTGAGCGCCGCCATTTCTTTTTTCTTCCTCAATTAAGGTCACCTGTTTCAACATTTCTTCCAATTCTTCAATTCTGCCGTCAACAAAGGATAATTCTTCACGGGCAGCCGAATATTCGGCATTTTCCGAAAGATCGCCCATATCACGTGCTGCCGACACACGATCCACGATAGCCGGACGCTTCACTTTAGTCAATTCTTCATATTCTTTTTTAAGTACTTCAAGCCCGCCAGATGTAACATAAACTTTTTTATTATTCATACATTAAAACAAAATCTCTCCAAATTAAAAAAGGAGAGATAGACGATCTTTGCGAGTATAGAAAATCGTTAGCCTTTTGTCAATGTCCCATAAGTATCTGTGCTTTTTAGGCTCGACATTACTAAAATATGGTAATCATAAGGATGAAAAGCCGCTATACCCTTTCCGACAATTTCTGTAGTCAGGTGGCGGTGAACATTCCAAATTTGCAATCCTCTACTCAATGGTTCAAAAAAGCGAAGGTAGCTAATTTGCCAAGCTGAAGATTTGAGATATAAAGCGTCAGAATAAGGACTCCAATTCGCTAATATCTTAAATATCCATAGATTTGATTGAATAAATTTAGTATATATATTATCCCTTACAAAAATTATTTTCATTTGAGCTATTTCATATGCTGTAAAAACATCTTGCCTATTCTTGGCAAACGCCAAATTTTCCGTATCCATAAAAAAATTGACGCAAATTTTATCGCTGGCTTTTTTGTCTTTTCTGCTTCTTCGTTTACCAAATATTTGTAAACAAATTAGAACTAAAAGACGCGTAATCCAAAGAGTATTTGCGGCTGTAATAATAAACAAATCAATATCGGCTTCCTCGTCTGTGTTCATGCGTGCCAAACTTCCACTAATGCCAATTAATTCAACGCTCGGAATAAAACGCAAAAAAGAAATCATGGGCTCGCTAAGCTCTAACTTTCTCGCGCTAATTATAAATCGTTTATTTCGCAGGCTAAAAATTTTCTCCCGACCCTTAAGACAATAAAAAGGCGAAGCAAAAGACAATTCTTCACCAACCATTTTAGACAATTGTTGTTTAAGCGAAAATTTGCTAACTGGCTTATCGACAATAAGATAACTCCAAATCTCATCAAGATTTAGCGGATAATCAAAAAAATCACTATAGCGAAGAGTTTGTAGAATAGCGGATTTGAAATTCATGGATTAATGTTAACAAAAAATATAATTTTTTTATATTGTTTTTTCCACCCCTGTCTCGTTTCGACTCGCAGGCGAGCTCCCTCGCTCTCGCTCAGTCTGCTCCGTATTGCGCGAGAACCTTTTTCATGCCGCCTCCCAAGGTGGTCACAGCGCTATCGGCAGTTCCGCTGCTGGCGACTTGTGCAATCGCGTTATCTAGATACTGATTGCTGATGGCATTTATACCGCTGTCATAGGTATCCGCACTGAAAACCGAAGAAACCGCATTTGCTCCTTGCTCAACAAAAGGATAAATTAAAGTATTGCCTTTCAAAGTATTCGCTAAATCGGCTCTGGCATACGGCTCACCAAATCCCCGTTCTTTGGCCGCGCTGCTGTAAAAAAGCTGATTGGTGTCTTTTTGTAATAAATATTTCATAAAAAGCATGGCTTCCTGCGGATGACGACTGCGTATAGAAACACCTTCTACCCAATAACTGGCTAAAGTTCTTTGCGTACCGTATAACGCAGGCATCGGATGAATTTCAAATTTTAATGACGGGTTAAGTGCTTGAATGCTAAAAATATCCCAAGAATAACCTACATACATAGCTAAATTTCCTTTGGCAAACATCTGCAAAGAGGAAGGCAAGGTTGAATCCCAAACCGCGCCCGTACTGTTGGCAAAGTTAGTGTAATAAAGAAGCGCCTTGCCGGCATTATCGCTGTTTACACCGATTGTGCTGGCGTAAACATTGCTGTCGGCCAGAAGCAAAGCCACAATATCTTCCGCATGTGTGACATTACTCATGATCCCCATTGCCGCTCCGGCAGTGGTAATAGTTCCATCTGTCCCTTTTACGGTTAGACTTTGGGCCGTAGTATAAAAATCATTCCAGTCGGTAGGAACTGCTGTTCCTTGAAAAATTTCCGGATTAATAAAAAGAGCCAAGGTATCAAAACCCAACGGTACGCCATAAATCGCTCCATTATGTATCAAATCATCGCTTACTACCGGAAAAAACGTAGTTGAATATTGTTTCGTACTTATAACGCTGCTGGGAAACGGAGCAAGCACGCTAGAAAGCATAGGGTACCAGGTATTATGAAAACGAAAAATATCAGGTCCTTCTCCGCTGTTAATTCTGGCTATTAAACGCGTAGGGTATGGTTGTTTCTCCGAAGATAATTGTTTAAGATCTTGTACTTCATAATTGATACTAATAGTGGGATTTTGTTTTTCAAAAGCATCAATTATAGGCTGCATTGTCTTCTTATCTTCCCAAATTCCCCAATAAGTTAGAGTAACTTTAGTTTTATTGGAAGAATTTAATACCGAACGTAAAAAAAATATAGCTCCACCGACTAAAAGAAGAAAGACTAGCAAGCCCAAAATAATCTTAATCCAAGTCCCGATTTGTGAATGCGAGGTTGGCGGAACGGGTTTACCCGCAGCTTTAGCAGCCATTACAGGTTGAACAGGAGTTGTTTGATTTTGATTAAAAAGAACATTTTCTGCCATAGCTACTTTTATATAGTATAATATTCCTTGCCACTCAAGCAAATGTATGCAAAAAAAAATTAAACACGTTTTTCATCATCACGTTAAGCCGCTAACCCGAATTATCTTTTGGTTTAGTCTGGGTGGTATTCTTGGTTTCTTCTTTTTCGTCAGTTTTGTCTACATTTTCTATTTGCAAAACTATCGCAACCTGATCTATCCGGGAGTGATCATAAATAATGTCGATTTTTCCGGCAAAAGTCAGGCTCAAATTCGTTCTTACTTTGATGACCAGAATAGTCGCATTGCTTCTCTACGCTTTGTCTGGAAATATAAAAATCAAGTTGCTTCAATCTCCGCCACTGAATTACAAGCCGGCTTTGATACAAATCTTCTTACTCAACAGGCTTACAGTGTGGGTCGGTCAAATGATATAACCGCTAATGCCAGCCTGTTGTTTCAAGCATATATTGATAATGTCCGCTTATCTCCAGCTTATACCTATAACGATACTATTTTTGATTCGCTTATCGCGCCTTTGCAAAAACAAATTAATAAAAATCCTGTCAACGCAAGTTTTGTTTTTTCAGGAGACAGAGTAAAAACCTTTACACTTTCACAAGACGGTCAACGCGTAGATATGGATGCTTTAAAACAACAGCTTTTGCAAACTATCCCGCTACTTTTTAGTTCATCCCGTCCGCAAACCGTTGTTTTTACTTTACCGGTGGCTACTATTCAACCTTCCGTAACAGACGATAGTTTTAATAAATACGGCATTAAGGAACTTATTTCCAGCGGCACATCTCTGTTCGCCGGTTCAACAGACAGCCGTGTTTACAACATCGGTTTAGCCGCCAGCCGGTTGAATGGTGTTTTAGTTCCGCCAAATACTGTTTTTTCTTTTGATCAATCAGTCGGAGATATTTCTTCTTTAAGTGGTTATAAGCAAGCCTACATTATTTCCAACGGCCATACTATTCTGGGAGATGGAGGCGGTGTTTGTCAGGTTTCAACGACTATGTTTCGCGCTATTCTTAATGCCGGTTTACCGGTCGTTGAACGTCACGCGCACGCCTACCGTGTGCATTACTATGAAGAAGATAGTCCGGTCGGCATTGACGCGGCTATTTACTCACCAACTGTGGATTTAAAATTTAAAAACGATACTGGCCATTATATTTTGATCCAATCTGTCTTTGATCCGGATAATCTAAGACTAACTTTTAATTTTTACGGAACTAAAGACGGACGGCAGGTAACCATCAATCAACCGGTTATTCTTTCCCAAACTCCCGCGCCAGCGCCTCTATATCAGGATGATCCGGATTTGCCCAAAGGAACACTGCAGCAAACCGATTTCGCCGCCGATGGTGCCGATGTATACTTCACCCGAACGGTAACCCAAAATGGAAAAGTTATAATTTCCGATAAATTTGTTTCGAATTTTCAACCCTGGCAAGCAGTATACTTAAGAGGGACGAAATAAAAGTTTCAAATTCCAAAATCCAATTTTCAATCAAATTATAAATTTCAAAAATTGAAAATTTAATCATTGATCATTCATTGAAAATTGAGCCTTGAAAATTTTTGATATGAACAACATTTATACTATTGAACAAACACAAAACATTACGTCACGCAACCCAGGTGCTAAAATCGTATTGGTTGGCGGCTGTTTTGATTTAATTCACATCGGTCATATTCAATTTCTTAGTCTCGCCAAACAACAAGGTGACATTTTAATAGTAATTTTGGAAAGTGACAGTTCTGTCAAAAAGAAAAAAGGGGTAAATCGGCCGATTAATGCTCAAAGAGACCGCGCTTTGCTTTTGTCCGAACTCCGATCGGTGGATTATGTTCTTTTACTGCCTGAGGAAACCAGCGATAAAACTTACATTGAGGTGACGAAATTGCTGAAACCTGCTATAATCGCAATCACAAGCGGTGATCCGCATCTTGCCCAGAAAAAAAATGCGGCAGAAAAAGTCGGAGCCCAAATTATTGAGGTAACACCCTTAATAAATGATCAGTCAACCTCGCGCTTGGCAAGACTTTTGGAAAAGGAAAAGTCATTATGAAAGCAATAATTGGATTATTTTTTGTACTCCTACTGATTATTTTTTTTAGCACTACTTATTTTAACGGCAAAGGCGTTTCTTTATTCCCAAAAAGCAAAACTGTGACCATAGATAAAAAAACTTTTACCGTTGAAGTAGAACAAACCGAAGCAGCTCGCGAGCAGGGTTTATCCGGCCGTTCCGGCTTAACCGTAAATCAAGGAATGCTTTTTTTATTTGATCATCCCGATAGATATTCATTTTGGATGAAAGACATGAAATTCCCAATTGATATTATTTTTATTAATAATAATAAAGTAATCGATATTTTCCCAAATGTACCGATCCCGACTGCGGGAAGTACTCTTTCCACTTTACCCATTTATACGCCTGATTCACCGGCAAATGAAGTGCTGGAAGTCGCCGCAGGTCAAGCAAAAATAAATAATTTTAAAAACGGAGACACAGTAACCACTTCTTTATGATAATTTTGGGTATTGAAACTTCCTGCGATGAAACAAGTGTCGGGATTGTAGAAAAAAAAGGGGATCAACTTGTTTTAAAATCCAATATCGTGGCCACTTCTTTACAAATCCATAGTCAAAACGGCGGTATCATCCCCGAACTGGCAGCCCGCGAACAGGTTAAATATATGATCCCGGTGCTAGAGCAAGCGCTCTCCCAAATTCCAAATTCCAAATTCCAAATTCCAAAAATAGACGCAATAGCCGTAACCTTTGGTCCGGGTTTAATAGGCTCACTTTTAGTCGGTATCGAAACTGCCAAAACGCTAAGTATTCTTTGGAATAAGCCATTAGTTCCGGTCAATCACATGTTGGGACACGTGTATGCGAATTGGCTTTTTCAGCAGCCTCAAACCTCAATTCTTAAGCCTCAATTCCCGGCCCTCATTCTAGTCGTTTCCGGTGGACATACTGATTTATTACTCATGAAAGCACATGGTGATTATGAGGTTATCGGAGGCACCCGAGATGACGCGGCCGGAGAAGCATTTGATAAAATTGCCAGATTAATTGGCTTACCTTATCCCGGTGGGCCGGCAATTCAAAAAGCAGCCGAAAAGGGCAATCCAAAAGCTATTCACTTTCCGCGACCATTAATTGGAGAAAAAAGTTACGATTTTTCTTTCTCGGGTTTAAAGACCGCAGTTTATCGTCATGTATCAACAATAAAAGAATTTAACAATTTAACAATTTGTGATCTTGCTGCTTCGGCCCAAGCGGCTATTATTGATGTACTAGTCAAAAAAACTATCCGAGCTGCTGAAAAATATGACGTTAAATCAATTCTTCTCTCAGGTGGCGTGGCATCAAACGATCTACTTCGTAATCAATTCTCGGTTTATTGTTCACTGTCCAATGTCATGCTTTTTGCTCCGCAAAAAGCATTTTGTACCGATAACGGCGCGATGGTTGCCGCAGCCGCGGCTTTCAATTACCATCCAATCCCCTGGCAAGAAGTCACGGTCAATCCGCAGCTTTATTATTAAACCCGCTTCTGTTTGACAATTTACAAAATTTAGACTACAAATAGAATCCAATGGAAGAACAGCAACCGCAATATAATGATTTTCAGATGTTTCTCGGCATTACTGCCGGACTGGCAGCCGGAGCAATTGCTGGGACCTTACTGGCCAGCGCAATAAGTAAAGCTCAAACCAAACCCCAACCGATGGTAAAACCTGAAGACTGGCGAAAATATTTCAATTTTCTGGCCAAAACCACGCAAAATATTCTTAAAGATTTTCCCGGAATTTTGGACGAAATGAAACAACAAACTAATAAAGATTACCACCAACTTGAAGAATCTAATTAATCTGCTACAATGATCCCATCTATGGATCCTGCCTATCTAATTATCATAGCTCTTCCTGACTTCCGGATTTAGTACATTATTTTTAGCAAAAAAATGCGAATTAGGCTCAACTTCTTTTAATAAATTAGTATCTGTTTTTGACAATATTATTCTCTCCGTAGCCTCAAATTAGTTGTTTTACCTATAGTCTCGGG
>DATKGO010000019.1:0-26375 GCA_035510695.1 Patescibacteria group bacterium
ATTGAATATTCGCTCTAATTGTGGACAACGGTACTGTACCGATTTGGATTTTTTCGGTTCGATGAATTTCCGCACCTGCGATACGACCGGCTAAAACAATTCTGACTCCTCTTGCTCCGCTGTTAAGTACCTTATCGGCCGTAGTCACTAAAACACGTTTATAAGGTAAACGACGGATCAGCTGATCAGCAACATTTTTCGCCACCAAAAAAGGATCAAGATTTGGTTCTTTTACCGGTTCAACCTGCAACTCCAAACGCGGAGCCTGTTTGCCATGGTTTTTTTGTAAAAATGCATTAATTGTATTCTTTAAATCTTCAATTCCAGATCCGGCTCGGCCAATTACCATACCCGGCTTGGCAACGTATAAAATTACTTTAATACTTTTAATCGAGCGCTCAATTTCCACTCTGGCAATACCGGCCCGCTCCAAACGTGCCAATAACATCGTGCGCAGATTATAATCTTCCAGCACGGTTTGCTTATAATTTTTGTCATCAAACCAACGACTCGTCCAAGTATTAATTACTTGTAACCTAATTAAATGTGGATTAACTTTCTGTCCCATATATTAATTTTCAATTTCTAATTTTAAATTTTCAATCAATTTTCAATGACTTAATGTTTAAAAATTAAAACATTTAGATTTCATTAAAAATGATAAATTTTAAATTATAAATTTACTTTGCTCCTTTCTTTTCCGCTTTAACTGCAGGCTTATCTTCTTTAGCTTTCGCAACCACAGCTTTTACCGCTTTTTCTTCCAAGATAACCGTTATATTCGTACTTCGCTTTTTATAAGGATGAATTCGTCCGCGAGTTGACGCATGGAAACGTTTCAAGGCTGGCCCGTCATTGACAACGATATCGGCAATCCGCAAATTCTCTCGCTGTAAATGAGAATTATTGATTGCGTTGGCAATAGCACTTTGCATAACATCATGTAAAAGCATTGCCGCTCTTTTTCGCACTAAAGGCAATTGCGTAACAGCTTGCTCTAAAGGCAAACTTCTGACAGCATCCGCCACCAAACGAACTTTTCTCGTACTAATTCTTACTTGTTTTAAATGCGCTTGTACTTTCATAATTAATTTTTAAGTCTTAGAAATTTCTCGTGCAACAATTCTTCCGTGACTTCTAAATGTTCTGGTAGGCGAGAACTCACCCAATCTATGACCGACCATTCCTTCGGCAATTAATACGTTCACGAAAATTCTTCCGTTATGAATAGCCATTGTATGTCCGACAAATTCCGGCGGAATCTGACAGGCTCTTGCCCAAGTTTTAATCGGCGTTCTATCACCGGCTTGTTTTTGATTTTGAACTTTTTTTAATAATTTAGGATCAATGTATGGTCCTTTTTTAGCTGATCTTGCCATATTAGTTGTGTGCTCCTGCCTTTCTTCTTTGAACTATATATTTATCGGAATATTTATTCGGTCGGCGTCTTTTACCGTAAGCTACTCTTCCGGAATAGTTTTTCGGTGTCGGCATACCAATACCCGATCTTCCTTCTCCTCCGCCGTGCGGATGGGAACGTGGATTCATCGCGACTCCACGTACGTGCGGTCGAATACCCATATGTATTGATCGTCCGGCTTTACCGATTACTTCGTTTTTCCAATTAATGTTTCCTACTTGTCCAATTGTGGCCAAACCTGATGCATTAACTTTACGAACCTCACCTGAAGGTAATCTAAGATGTACCAAATTACCTTCTCTGGCGTTAACCACCAATCCTGTTCCGGCACTGCGTGCCATTTGTCCACCCTTACCGGGCGTCAATTCCACATTGTGAACAGTCGTACCAACCGGAATATTTTCTAAAGGCAAGGCATTGCCGACTTTAATTTCGACATGCTTACCGCTAATGACAGTATCGTTTTCTTTTAAACCTTCGGGGGCTAAAATGTAACGTTTTTCACCGTCTGCGTAATGAATTAAAGCAATATCACAGGTGCGATTAGGATCATATTCAATACCGATAACTTTCCCCGCAACATCATATTTATTCCGCTTAAAATCGATTGTCCGGTAATACCTTTTATGTTCGCCGCCCTGATGCCTGACAGTTACCTGTCCACCCATCCCACGACCCGAATGTTTTTTGCGTATAGTTTTTAACTTTTTCATAAATAAAATTTGTCATAGACACTTGAAGCTAATTTTAACACAAATCAGCTTGAAAGTCTAAGCTCCCAGTTCAAATAGACTAATTTTTTCTCCTGCTTTTAACTGCACAACTGCCTTTTTGAAGGCCGAAGCTGTTGTTTTCTGACGCATTTTCCCCACTCTTTTAGTTTTTCCTTTAACAATTGTGGTCATGATGGCCACCGGCGTGACGCTGAATTTTTCACTAATCATTTGTCTAATTTGTTTTTTATCCGCACTCCTTGCCACAACAAAACTGAAGCGTCCCTTTTCAGCCCCCTGCATTGATTGTTCTGTAATAATCGGTCTAATAATAATATTCATACTATTTCGTCAATCTTTTTTCCAATGTTTCAATTGCTTCCTGCATAAAAATTATCTGTTTTGCGGTCATAACCTCATAAATATTCAAGCGATTTACGCCTGTAATTGATAAATTATCAATATTTCTAGCCGCTCGCACCACATTTTCTACTCCGTCATTAATTACCAATAAAATCTTAGTTGTTCCCTTTTTCGATTCTTTATTCTTTATTCTTAATTCTAAATTTTGCAATGTAGTTACCATGTTTTTGGTTTTCCCATCCAGTTTTTCCAGACCGGAAACAACTTTAATTTCCTGATCAACAACTTTGGCCGACAAAGCAGAACATAAAGCTTTTTGTTTCATTTTTTGCGGCATGTTCAAGCTAAAATCACGTTGTTTGGGCCCCCAGGCTACGCCGCCGCCGACAAATATGGGAGCGGTAATTCCGCCGTGTCTGGCTCGTCCTGTACCTTTTTGACGATAAATTTTTCTAGTTGAACCTCTGACTTCTCCCCGTGATTTTGTGGAGCGAGTACCTTGGCGTTGATTAGCCAAATAAACTCTTATCGCTTGAGCGACAAGTTGTTTATTTTCTTTCTCGCCAAAAATACTCTCTGACAATTTCTGTGTTCCGACCACTTTTCCGGACATATCCAAGACATCAAGCTGCAATGTGCTATTTGCCGTAGTTTTTTCAACTTTCTTAGTTACTTCAACCTTTTTCACTGGCTTAGCCGCAACTTTTGTTGTCGCTTTTTTCTCAACTTTTTTGGATTTTAGATTTTGGATTTTGGATTTTTCTACCATATTATTCCTCCTTAGCCCCTTCTTTAATTTCTTCTTTTACTTCTTCAACTTTTTCTGCTACAACTTCTACCTCTGGTAACTTTTCTTGCGGCTCTTCTACAATCTCTTTCTGTTCTTCTTTCTCATTGGTCATTGGCAATTGGTCATTGGTCATTTCTTTTGCGTCCAATCCATCGGCTCTAAGCATCGGACTAAAATATTTATCTTTCAATTCGCCGGTCTTTTTCAAAATTACAAATGTTTTAACATGACCGGGGATAAGACCGGCAACATATACTTTATCGCCAATCACATCTGCCACATAAAGATTTTGTACGGTAACTGTATCTTGCCCCATTCGGCCTGCCATTCTTTTGCCTTTATAGACACGACCCGGCGTTGTGGTTTGACCCAATGATCCCGGAGCACGTTCACGATCCGATTGACCATGTGATCTTGGACCACCGCGGAAGTTGTGACGCTTGACTACTCCTGCCCAACCTTTACCTTTAGAAATTCCGGTTACGTCAATCATATCGCCCGGCTTTAAGACATCGGCTAAATTAAGTGCTTCCCCAATTTGCGGCAAAATTTGCTCATCAAAAAACCGCACCTCTTTGATAAATTTCGGTGCGGACTTGAGATTTGCTTGTTTTGCGCTGCCAAATTGTGATTTGGTTGCCTTTTTACGCATACCTGTACCAATTTGAACGGCACTATAACCGTTTTTATCCTGAGTTCTGACCTGTAAAACGGTATTTGGCGAAATAGACACGACACTTACCGGTATTCTATTACCGTTCTCTAAAAATCTCTGCGTCTGTTCTATTTTTTGTCCTAATATTGTCTGCATATTTTTTCAAAAAAAAAGATAGCCCATTCGGCTATCTACAATTTATGGATAGAGCCTGAATTAGGCTTGTTAATTATGTACTATATACAAATACCATTTTTTTTAACATCAAATCATTACATCCTAATTGCAATGTCGACTCCGGCTGGTAACTCCAAATGCGTAAGACTATCAATTGTTTTGTCTGTTGGTGAAACGATATCAATTAATCGTTTATGCACACGGATTTCAAAATGATCACGTGCATTCTTATCAACAAAGGGAGATTTATTGACTGCGTAAACGCTGCGCTGGGTAGGTAGGGGAACAGGACCCACTATTTTAGCTCCGGTTCGAATTGCCGTATCTAAAATCTGCTGACAACACGCATCAATGACACGTGAGTCATAACTTTTTAAGCGAACTCTAATTCTTCCTTTAGGCATACCAACAAACTGTTAAAGACCTTTCTAATTATTTAATAATTTTGGTAATTACACCAGCACCAACTGTTCTTCCACCTTCGCGGATAGCGAAGCGCAGTCCCTCCTCAAGAGCGACCGGAACAATTAGTTGTACTGTCATTTTAATACTGTCTCCCGGCATAACCATCTCGACACCTGTCGGGAGGGTAGCTGTACCGGTAACATCTGTCGTTCGGATATAAAATTGTGGTCGATATCCTGTAAAGAAAGGTGTATGTCTTCCGCCTTCTTCTTTGGTTAAAATATAAACTTCCGATTCAAATTCCGTATGAGGAGTAATACTGCCCGGTTTAGCTACGACTTGTCCTCTTTCAATATCATTTTTTTCAATTCCTCGGAGCAATAATCCTACGTTGTCGCCTGCTTGACCTTCATCAAGTTGCTTTCTAAACATTTCAACTCCGGTTACAACCGTAGCCTTAGTTTCTTTAAGACCTACCAATTCAACCGGTTCGTTTATCTTAATAACTCCTCTGGTAATTCTTCCAGTCGCCACTGTTCCTCGTCCCTTGATCGAGAAGACATCTTCAACCGGCATCAGAAATGGCTTATCCAAATCACGAACCGGAGTCGGAATATACTCGTCAACCGTCTTCATGAGTTCTAAAATTTTTTCTTCATAAGCCGGATCGCCTTCCAAAGCTTTCAAAGCTGAACCGCGGATAATAGGGGTTGTATCACCTGGATAATGATATTTTGTCAAAAGCTCGCGAACTTCCATTTCGACTAAATCCAAAAGTTCTTCATCTTGAACCATATCGCACTTATTTAAAAATACTACAATTGCCGGAACGCCGACTTGATAAGCAAGAAGTATGTGCTCTCGGGTTTGGGGCATAGGACCGTCGGGTGCTGAAACGACCAAGATTGCGCCGTCCATTTGAGCTGCGCCGGTAATCATGTTTTTGATGTAATCTGCATGACCCGGAGCATCGATATGGGCATAATGACGCTTTTCTGTTTCGTATTCAATATGGGAGATATTAATGGTAACGCCTCTTGCTTTTTCTTCAGGGGCATTATCAATGTCTTCATATTTCTTAGCAGTAGCCATCCCTTTTTTCGAGAGAACAGTAGCAATAGCTGCTGTTAAAGTAGTCTTTCCATGATCAACGTGACCGATGGTTCCGATATTTACATGTGGTTTTGAACGAGTATATTTGTCTGCCATATATTTATTTAGTCAAAAATAAATACCCATTTATTCAATGAGTATGGATGTATCTTACAATATTTTCAGTTGAGCGTCAATAGGGAAGATTAAAAATATGACCAGGCCCAAAGAGCGAAATGATTAATTCCTTTGCTTTGTAAAAAAGCTTCTTTTTTTTGCACTGATTGTAAATCGTCAAACCACACTTCATGTTTATTATTTTTAGAATCTGTATATTGAATTTCTGTCTCGGAAGAATTTGTGTCACGTCGAATAATACAATTAGTAAACGGACAATTATCCAAAAACTCATGTTCTATTTGTAAATAACTTAAGGATTGTGCTGTGCCTACGCCGTTATCGTCATTATCGATTTGCCAATCGTAACCGAATAACCCCCAAACTAAAGTTAATTTATCAGGTGTGGTAACGGTTAAAAAACTATCCGTCATTTTTTCCAAATCATAATCGGAATTGTGGATTGGAAAATTCGGACCAGGACTACCGCTGGCCTTATGTAAATCATAAGCCATGATGTAAATCTGATCACTAATTTGAGAAAGATGTTTAATATCAAAAGGGCGGGCACGATAAAACACGTCTCCGTACATAGTTAAACCATAGGTTAGATTATTTTTTCTGGCAGCGGTAGAAAATTTATCGTGAAAGGAATTAATCTGCTGGATTAACGAATCAAACGGTAAGGCTGATAATTCAAAATCAACCACAACTCCTTTAAATCCGTTGTCTTTGGCAATATTTATTGATTGATTAATAATGTTTGTTTGAAAATCCGCACTATTTAAGATTAAATCATTTTCTTTATTATCCAGCATGCGGATTACCAATAATTTTTTCTGTCCATTATTAACAAATTTATTAAAATCAGCCAAACTTTTATATCCCGAATCGTCTTTATCAATCCCCTGACTCGTGGCTTCTACACCAAAATATAAAACGGAAGAATAGGAAGAATTAGCCGGTTCACTGTCCGGCAAACTCCAGTAAGGAACAAAAAGAGCAGTTGTTTGCTGGGCACTATCACCGGTAGGGAAAGGTGAAGCAGCAAGCGTAGGGGATATTGAACTATTTGGCAAACCGACAAAAGGATTAGTTCTCATCTGCCACAATCCATAAGCTGCGGCAATAAGAATCAAAATCCAAATGACAATAAACTTCTTCACTCATGTATTATACAGCAGGGTAATTAAGAATCTGTCATTCCCGCGACCTTGCCTGCCGGCAGGCAGGAAGCGGGAATCTTTTACGAGAAGATTCTGAATCAAGTTCAGAATGACAACCCAAGTTAGATTGGACTATCTTTTAGCTTCAATATATATCCAACTATTGTTGAAATCGGATGCAGCAAAAACCAAATTACAAAAAGCAAAACATATTGACCAAAAGATAATGGATAAATAATGGCTGTCAATAAAACACCGCCAACTATATAATCAATTTGATCATATGGAAACCATGATTTTCCTGAAGCAATAGACATTTGCCGCTTGAAGAAACTCTTAATCGCATCTCCACCCAAGGCACCCATCGCGCTTAAAAATCCAAACCAGATCGGATTAATTTGAGCGAAAGAATTAGGAATAAATGTTTTGAGCATTGAGGCTTGAGAAAAAAGCAATGATTGTAAACTCGCAATAAAGATCCCAACTACAATTCCAGCAACAATTCCTCTTATAGTTTTATGATCTCCAAAAATTCTTTTCTCATTTAATTTCTTGTAAAAATCTAATGGATAAGTAAATCTTTTCAACCAACTAATTTTCGCGGCGAAAATCGGCGCGGTATTAGCTAAACCCGCCGGCAGAAAATACCAAAGAATAAATAATAAAGTGTTCATATTATATATAAAAACTCAAATTCCAAATCCCAAGTCTCAATCAAATTTCAATTTTAAAAATCCAATTTAAACATTTGTTATTTGAATTTTCATTGGAATTTGGATTTTGAAACTTGGATTTTAGACAATTTTCGACTACGCTTGAACAAAAATATTATATATATTAACTAAATTTAAAACATTTCTTTAATCTATTGATCTTCGGACAAAGATACGCTAATTTCGGGGCTGCCTTTTCATTTACCTTTCCTTCTCGCAACAATGAAACTAAATTTTTTCTGTTAGGAATTTCAGAAATAATAGTATATGTATTACCAATTCCAATCCGACAATGACTGTCACTGCTGCCAACCGGAGCGAGAGTATATGTTTTTACAAATTGTCTTGCCAATTCTCGGGTTTGCGACTGTAAACTTCGTCCGTTAAAAACTTCTATACAATCTACCTGTTCGATAATCTTTAACAAAACTTTTTCATTGATACCTTTTCGCGCAGTTTCAAATGGATGCGGAATACAAACCAAACCATTTTGTTTTTTAATTTCTTTTACTGTTTCTATTGCTGATAAATCTCTAGAAATTGGTTTTGATAAAAACAAACCGATTATTTCCCCATCGCTGCTTGAAATTTCCTCACCGACTATAATTTGTTTACCCAACTTCTGCTGCATAGACAGCGCAAAATCAATTCGATTATGATCCGTTACGGCAATACAATCCAATTTTTCTTGTTCCAATAACTCAACATAATCTCTCTCCTTTAATCCTCCGTCAGGTGATAGAATAGAGTGAGTATGCAAGTCAATCTTGATGTTAGCCATAATTTAGAATCAGATACTAAACCAGACTTTAATAGTAATCTAGCTAGTATCTCAAAATTTTTAATTCTTAATTTCTAATTCCTAATAAAATCTAAATGAATAATGTTTAAAAATTAAAACATTAAGATTTGATTGAAAATTAAAAATTAGAAATTAAAAATTGTTAAAATATGCTAAGTTTTTTCAAACCAAATATCGATAAAATTACCCAACGACTGGTTTCTCCACTAGCTGGTATAGATCCAAATACTTTAACTCTCATAGGTATTGTACCATCTCTGCTCTTTTTTGTATCTGTAATTAACCATTTATATTGGCTTTCACTCATCTTTTATCTGGGGAATGTTTTTGATTTATTAGACGGAGCAGTGGCTAAAAGGTTTCATAAAGTTACTCCTTTTGGCGGATTTTTAGATTCAACAATTGATAGAATTTCCGACTTCTTAATAATTACAGCTTTCGGTTTCGCAGGACTAGTTAACTGGCCAATTGTACTTTCACTTTTACTTTTTTCTTATCTAGTCAGCTATGCCAGAAGCCGGGCGGAATTAGCCAGTCGTGCAACACAAGTATTTGCAGTCGGTTTAATCGAACGCACCGAACGCCTTGCCATCATCTTCTTCTCTCTTCTTGCTTATCTCATATTTCCACAACTAAATATTGCAAATTTCAATATTATTGAACTAATATTTCTAATTTTAATTATTCTCTCCGTCATCACATTCCTGCAAAGAATTAACGCTGCATATAAAAGATTATAACGATCAATTTATATCCACTAATACCCTCCAGGTGAAACATGCCTACACCCTTTCATAATTTCCAATAATTCATTGAAAATTGCTTGCCCCGCGAAGCTTTAGCGGAGTGGGGAAAATTAGGATTTTTACTCTACTCTTCCCGTGAAGGTGGATTTGGCAAGCATGGCTGCCACAATATTTTGCGGAACTACTTCATAATGACTGGCTTCCATGTACGAATGCGCGCGGCCTTGTGACATACTGCGCAGCTGCGTCTCATAACCTGATAATTCTGCCAACGGAACTACTGCGTTTATAATCGTCGCTTTATTATGCTCTTCGGTTCCGACAATTTGTCCTCGTTTCGATGATAAATCACCGATAATATCGCCCATAAATTCGGAAGGAGTCGTTACTTCAACTTTCATGATTGGCTCAAGCAACTGGATATCCGCTTTTTTCGTCGCTGCCTGCAATCCCATCGAAGCCGCGATTTTAAATGCCATTTCTGAAGAATCAACATCGTGATATGATCCGTCATAACAAGTTACTTTAATATCAACCATCGGATATCCCAGAAGTATTCCATTTTCCAAAGTTTCTTTGACGCCTTTTTCAACTGCGCTGACGAATTCCGCCGGAATAACGCCGCCTTTAATCGCATTCACGAATTCATAGCCTTCACCGCGAAGTTTCGGCTCAACTCGCAGGAAACAATGACCGTACTGACCGCGTCCTCCGCTTTGCCTAATATATTTTCCTTCTGCTTCGGCTTGTTTACCGATCGTTTCTTTGTAGGCCACTTGTGGCGCACCGACATTGGCTTCCACGCCAAAATCCGCTTTCATAGTATTTACTTTAACTTCCAACTGTAATTCGCCAACACCGGAAATAATTGTCTGACCGGTTTCATGATTCACCTTTACCTGAAAAGTCGGATCTTCATCCATTAAACGTTTCAGAGCATAACCTAATTTTTCCTGATCTCCTTTAGTTTTCGGTTCAATAGCCAACGAGATAACCGGTTCCGGGAAGGTAATCTTTTCCAAAACAATTTGGTGTGCTTCGTCACAAAGAGTATCTCCGGTTACGGTTTCTTTAAGTCCGACAATTGCCACAATTTCTCCGGCATACGCTTCTTTTACTTCTTCACGCTGATTGGAATGCATTAAAAGCAATCTACCGACACGCTCACGTGTATTCTTACTGCTATTGTAAATATATGATCCCGAAGCAACTTTTCCGGAATAAACACGGAAGAAAGTTAATTTTCCAACGTGTGGGTCATTTTGGATCTTAAAAGCTAAACCTGACAATGATTCTTCAGGATTCAATTTTCTCTCTTCCGGTTCACCCGTTTTGGGATTTAAGCCGGAAACATGATCCAAATCTAACGGAGACGGAAGATAATCAACCACTCCGTCCAATAATGGCTGCACGCCTTTATTTCTTAGGGAAGAACCGGCATAAATCGGAACCAATTTATAAGCAATAACTGCCCGGCGTAAAGCCTTACGTAATTCTTCAACACTTGGTTCTTCTCCTGTTAGATATTTTTCCAAAAGAGCATCGTCTGTTTCGGAAATCTTTTCAATTAATTTTGCCCTATATTCTTCAACCTGATCTTTCATGTCTTCCGGAATATCATCCGAGACATCGTATTTAGCACCTAACTCGTCAGATCCCCAACGGAAAGCTTTTCGGGAAAGTAAATCGACATTTCCAATATAGGTTTGCTCCGAACCGATAGGTAATACCATAATCGCCGGATTTGCGCCCAGTCTATCTTCAATACTTTTAACCGTGGCAAGAAAATCCGCGCCTAATTTATCCATTTTGTTAACAAAGCATAAACGCGGAACTTTATATTTATCCGCCTGACGCCAGACGGTTTCAGATTGCGACTGCACGCCTTCTTCCGCATCTAAAACAGTTATACCTCCGTCTAATACACGCAGAGAGCGCTCAACTTCCGCGGTAAAATCAACGTGTCCCGGAGTATCGATAATGTTAAATCTGTGTTCAATGCCAGTAAATAGACCGGTAATCGGTTTCCAAAATGCAGTCGTTGCGGCCGAGACAATGGTAATACCGCGGGCTCTTTCTTCCGCCATCCAGTCCATGACAGTATTTCCTTCGTCAATGTCACCAATTTTGTGAGTTTTACCTGTGTAATACAAAATTCTCTCGGTAGTCGTGGTTTTACCCGCGTCAATATGGGCAATAATGCCGATATTTCTAATTCGTTCTAATGGATAAATACGTGTTTTCTCGTCTGCCATAAAAAAAGAGTTAAAAGCAACTTCTCCCTGTCACCTTTAACTGGTTCAAGTATAGCATAATTATTTAGGGTTCACAATCGATCTCATCGTCTTTGACTTTTTGCCTTAAAGTACCTAGACTGGAAATAGGTGAAAAAGCATGATTTCCATCAATTTTCTTGACAATCAAGATAAAAATCCCTTTGACAAATTTGTAGCCTGGGCATTGTCCTATGGACGCACGATTATTATCGCAACCGAAATCATAGCCATGGCTGCGTTCTTATTAAGATTCGGTTTGGATAACCAATTATTGAATTTACACGATCAAATCAAACAGGAAGAAAGTATTGTAGCGGCGGACGAAAGCAATGGCAATGAAGCTACTTATAGAAATTTACAAAATAGATTAGTTGTTGCAAAAAATATTCATCAACAATCCGGTAAAATAATTGACAATCTTTTTGACACAATTAAACAAGCAAATGGAAATGTCACATTCCTAATGATAAATGAATCTAATAACTCGCTTACGCTGCATGTCCTTGCCGCTTCAACTTACAGTTTAAGCACGTTTCTTAACTCTCTGGAAAATCTTCCTTTTATCAGTTCAATCACTATCGGATCTATTACTACACAACCACAAAGCCAACAAATTGATGTGAATATTTATATTGCATTAAATAACTAAATATTATGAATCCTGTAACACAAAAGGGAAATATACAAGAAAAAAATCAAACAAAAAAAATTCAGGATATTCATCGCCGAAAATATTTGGCGAATATCCACTTGCTTCCTGATTTGCAGCAAAAAAAACTTAAAGAATATTTGGAAGTTATTTTTACCTTTGTTGCGATAATTTTGGCGGTCATTTTTGCTATCGGACCGGTGCTTTCAACTATTTCTGATCTGAATAGACAAATAACCGACGCTAAAACAGAAGATACCGCTTTAGCAACTAAGATTACCAGCCTCACTCAGCTCAATCAACAATACAATTCTTTACAATCTGTTTTACCCAATATTTATTCGGCTGTTCCTCAATCGGAAGAATCCGAATTATTTCTAGCCGATCTTCAATCGCTTGCTCAACTTGATAATGTTACAATCACAAACATAAACGCACAAAACAATAATAATGTAATTACAACCGGAGCCCAAATGTTAAGTTTTTCTTTATCGCTAAGCGGCAATTACTCTGCTATTCAAAACTTTATTCAAGATAGTATAAATTTCCAGAGAATGATCGTACCTATATCCATAGTCCTAACTACAAACTCCGTACAAAATAATGAAATAAATTTAATAATTAACGGTAATGCCTATTACACTTTATGAAACAAACAAGATTCGTCGTTTTTTTGATTATAACTTTCATTTTCGTAGTCGCGTGGGTGAGTTTTTCTATTTACCATATTTTAAATACCTCAAAAATCAGTGGTGATTTGAAACAAGAGATAACTCCTATTGACGGAACATTTGATTCCCAAACAATTAACACAATTACTCATCTTAAAAATGTTTCCCCTCTTTACTCCAATTCTGCTCCAACGCCAACTTCAAATGGTTCGACCACACCAACCCCTGGCGTATCATCTGTACCACTACCCAGTATAACCGTTGAAACAACTCCAAAAACAGCAACAAACTCCGGAGGAACACAATGAAACAGTCTTTATGGAATAAACGCATACCAAATCTATTAATTTTTGTCTTTCTTATAGGTGCATTTTTACTTACTACCCAATTGGTAAAAAATCCAACTAATTTTTCTATCAAAGCTGGTCCAAGCCAAGATCCTCAAGATGTTAAAATTACCAATATTTCCGATACATCTTTTACTGTAAGTTACACTACCAGTGATAATGTCTTAGGCGATATTTCTTATAATTCTAAAACTGGCAATAGTACTTTAGTATTGGATGATAGGGATAAAGACAGTAAAACTCCTTCAAATCATACTATTCACCATATTAGTGTCTATGGTTTAACACCAAACAGCAAATATTCCTTCACTATTCTTTCCGGCTCAAGTACTTACGAAAACAACGGTTCTCCATATACGGTTACGACCGGACAAACACTAAGCAGTTCTGCCAGCGCGCAAATTCTCTCGGGTACTGTTATCTTCCCTGACCAAAGTAATACGGAGGCTGTTGTGTATGTTAATTTTATCGGAAGTCAAACATTATCTGCGTTAGTACAAAAAAATGGCTCTTATGCTCTTGATCTAAGTAAGATTCGCAATAATCAACTAACTTCATATTTCGATATTACCTCCAGTGTTGGGACTGTTTTGGTACGAGGAGTAAATCAGCAAACAACCGCGCAGTTTAATAGTGATCAAGGCTTAACCCTTCCGGCCATTAGTCTGGGAAGTACTTATGATTTCAGTCAAAATACAACACTTCTAAATACTTCCGCGACAAATTCAGCCGGTCTAACATTACAAAATGTTACACCTATACCATCAGGAAAAGTAACTATTACTACTCCATCCGAAGGGCAGGCTTTTAGTGAACAAAAGCCAACTTTTATCGGTACAGCCGCTCCTGCGGTAAACGTGACTCTGGTGATTGATTCAGCTCTGACTCCAAACTCATCCTTTAAATCAGATAGTCTTGGAAATTGGCAATATACTCCCACGAAGTCGTTGACACCAGGCCAACATACCCTGACTGTAACCGCCAAAGATTCTCTGGGAATTATTCGTAATAGCTCGGCAATTTTTTATATTTATGCCAGCGGTTCAACTTTTCTTGAACCGTCTGTTTCTCCTATACAAACAACTGAAACTCCAACTCCAACTTTAACGCCAACCAGCGATCCTTCACCGACACTTACCCCAACTCCCACCCCACAAATTACTGCCACGCCGTTACCTTCCCCCACCTTAACAGTAATTAATGTTTCACCGATTTTGTCACCGACTGCGGCACTTATTGCGCAAACAACAATAATTCCATCTGCCACTCCTGCCTCTCAAACGCCAGTCACAGGAAGCAATTCCGCATTGCTAGGTGCTATAATTGCTTTTATTCCTGTTTTACTTGGAGGACTGCTCATTTACCTATCCAGAGGAATAATTCTGTAATTTTCAATTTCCAATTATTACAATGAGAATCGCTATTATCGGTGCCGGTTTTACCGGATTATCAGCAGCATATAAATTGCAAAAACAAGGACATAATGTCACTGTTTTTGAAAAAGATGCACAACCAGGCGGACTAGCCTTGGGATATCAAGAAAAAGATTGGAAATGGTCCTTGGAGCAGCATTATCACCACTGGTTTACCAACGATGATCTTGTCCTCAATCTGGCTAAAGAGATCGAACACAAAATAATTATTAAAAGACCGAAGACATCTGTCTTTCTACAAGACAAAATTTTTCAACTTGATTCACCCATGTCATTTCTAACTTTTCCTAAACTTCCTCTAATTGATCGCTTGCGTATGGTTATTGCCTTAGGCTTTTTACGCGTTAATCCGTTCTGGAAGCCTTTAGAGAAAGTCAAAGCAACTGCTGTTTTACCTAAAACCATGGGAAAAAAGGCTTGGGACATGCTTTGGAAACCGCAACTGGTAAATAAAATGGGTAAATACGCCGATGATATCTCGCTTGTCTGGTTTTGGACAAGAATTAATAAACGTACGCCATCTCTAGCTTATCCGGAAGGCGGATTTCTGCATTTTGCCCAACATCTTGAAAAAAAAATTGAGGAATTGGGTGGGAAATTTTACTACCAAACCGAGGTTGTTGAACTTTCTTCCAAAGACAACCCTCAAATAAAATATAATGATATTGAAAATTGTAAATTGAAAATTGAAAATTTCGATGCTGTTATCGTTACCCTACCTTCTTTCCTTTTCCTAAAAATTGCACCACAACTGCCGGAAGATTACAAAAATAAACTAAATAAATTAAAAAGTTTAGGCGCCACCAATATGGTTTTACGTTTAAACAAGAAATTCATGAACAACGGTACTTATTGGTTAAGTATTTGCGAAACTCCCAGCCCTGTCATGGTCGTAATCGAGCATACAAATCTCATGAGCAAAAAAAATTATAACAATGAATATCTGGTTTATGTAGGAAACTATCCTGACACATCTGATCCGACTTTTTCTATGGCTAAAAAAGATCTACTTAAACGTTATGATCCGCTTCTGAAACGAATCAATCCTGATTATCAAAAATCAATAATTGATTATGACGTTTTTCGCAGTCCCTTTGCCCAACCGATTGTACCAACCAATTATTCCAAACTGGTACCTGCCATGCAAACACCTTTACCAAATGTCATTCTCGCTAATATTGAACAAGTTTATCCTTGGGATCGGGGAACCAATTACGCCGTAGAATTAGGCGCCAAAGCCGCTTCAATGATTACTGCCTAAAATAATTTAGCGCTTATTACTTTTGTTTTTTAAGAACTTTCGTTGGACTAAGTAAGGGATTAGGAGTTGGGGTAGGACAGCCAATGTTCTGCACTTTACAGGCGACAAAGGCTTGAATTTGTGAATAGTTATCCATGCCGACCCTGGGCATCAAAACGTATGCGCCATTAAATAAACTCGGGTCACCCTGAATAAGAAAATTTCCTTCATCGGTTGGGTCATTTGTATAATCAATCACGAAACTATGAATTTGCGCTGTTTTCATTTGTTGGGCAAGTTTAATAAAATCCGGAATTTCATCCTGACTAATATCGGTATCAATACTGCTCTTTAGGATGCTATACAGGTTAAGCATTTTTACCGGATCAAGTAGGGTTTGAGTAGACAATAACTTATTCCTGAATGCTTCGATTACCAATTGCTGCCTGGCAGATCTGGCAAAATCCGATCCTTCTGATCCTAATGCGTGACGTGAACGAACAAATTCCAGTGCTGTTTCTCCATCCATATGCTGCAAACCGGGATCAACATGTAAATGTTTATACCGGCATGGGAAACTGTCTTCAGAGCTTGCACTGCCTGTGGCAATCTGGGCACTCAAATCTGTCACCTGCTGCTGCGTAAATCCGCAGGTATCATCTTCACTGCCGTCAATCGGATATTTATAGTCGTCCAGTGTGCGGGCTACGTTAACGTCGAGTCCTCCGATTGCGTCCACCGCTTTGACAAAACCACCGAAATCAATACGAAAACCATAGGTGATTGGTTCACCCACAACTTTACTTACCTCACTTTTGGCAGCCTGTAATCCACTTCCCGTTTTATTTTGTTCTGCCAGGGCGTAAGTCGCATTAATTTTTTGACTAATATCGGAATTCCACAAATCACGAGGGATAGAAACCAAATCCATTTGGTTACTATTGGGGTCAACGCTGGCAAAAATCATGGTGTCTGTCAAAAGCGGACCGTCATGCGTTCCGCCGCCAATACCCAAAAGTAAAATGGTAATTCGCTGATTTGCGGTTTGTTTTAAATGTATACCTTTTTGGGCATAACGAAAGAAAAGAGGACCGATAAAAATAACGCCTAAGGCAATTATTCCAATCAATAAAATTCCGATTACTTTCAGTGAAATAATAAATTTACTTTGGCCTTGAATTCTACTTCTGTGATTCATAAATTAAGCATTTCTAATAATTGATGAAAATGAATTGGCGTCCAGACTTGCTCCTCCCACTAATACTCCGTTAATCTGCTCCTGATTAGTAAATACTGCTACGTTTTCCGCTGTAACACTTCCCCCGTAAAGAACTGTTTGGACAAACGAAAATTTTTGTTTAATACTCGTTGCTACCTCATTTGCATTTTCCGGTGTGTCAGGCTGACCGCTGCCAATAGCACTGACAGGTTCGTAAGCAACTATTGTAACATCTTTGGGGACAGACATAGTAGGACTTGAAACACAATAAATCGGTGTTAAACCAAATTGCAAAGCTTGGTTAACTTTGACCTGCAATATTTCATCTGTTTCGCCTAAAGCTCTACGCTCCGAATGTCCGATAATGACATATTCTACAAATTCTTTCAGCATCTCGCCTGATTCTTCTCCAGTATGCGCGCCCTCTGCGAATTGGGAAATGGTTTGTGCTCCAAGTTTAAGAGGCAATTGGTGATCTTGAATAAACTGTTTAACTTGTGACAATAAAGTAAACGGCGGACAAATAATAACTTCCTTGTTTGGAAATTGAAAATTGAAAATTGAAAATTGAGTAAGCCACTTGCCCGCTTGTGCCGAATCCATTCGTTCTTTCCAATTAGCTACAATAAAAAGTGGTTTCATTATGATAGAATTCATTATACTCTATGACTGATGATCTGCTCAAGGATTTGAATACTGCCCAACAAAAAGCTGTACTGCACACCGACGGTCCGATGGTCATTCTCGCCGGCGCCGGATCGGGGAAAACCCGCGTACTTACTTATAAAGTACTTTATCTCATTTTGAAAAAACAAGCAGCTCCTGAGAATATCTTAATGGTCACATTTACCAACAAGGCAGCTAAGGAAATGAATGAACGCATGCAAAAATTTGCTACCCACATCCCGACTGTCTCTACTTTCCATTCTTTATGCGCAAAAATCTTGCGCATTGAAGGTAAATATATTGGCTTGTCTACCAATTACGTTATTTATGATGACCAGGATCGACTTGAAGCGATTAAAGAAGCTATGTCAAGACTGGATATCTCCCAAAAGGATTTCAAACCAAGCGCAGTTCTTTGGACTATTTCACAAGCCAAAAATGAATTATTAGGACCGCAGGATTATTCTACCTTTGCCCGAGGAGTTTTCCAACAAACTGTTGCCAAAATTTACCCGTTTTACCAACAAATACTTAAGGAAGCGGACGCTGTGGATTTTGATGATTTAATTTTCCGTACTGTCCAATTATTTAATGATAATCCTTCACTTTTGGATAAATATCAAAATAAATTTCATTACATATTGGTTGATGAATATCAGGATACCAACCGCTGCCAATATGTTTTAACCAAATTGCTGGCGGGTAAATATAAAAATATCTGTGTGGTTGGTGACTTTTCGCAAAGCATTTATTCTTGGCGAGGAGCTGATTATCGCAATTTGATGCGTTTTGAGACAGATTTCCCAGGAACCAAAACTTTTTCCTTGGATCAAAACTATCGCTCAACCCAAAAAATCCTGGACGCGGCTTCAAATATCATCAGTCGGAACACTTCACATCCGGTTTTAAAACTCTGGACCCAAAATCCCGATGGGGATGCGATAGAAATTTACGAAGCTTCAAATGAGCAAGATGAAGCTGATTTTGTCGTCAAAACTATCAATGGGACGAATAAACAACCCTTAAGTAATTTCGCGGTTCTCTACCGGACAAATGCCCAATCACGTGTAATTGAAGAAGCATTTTTACATCATGCCATTCCATATATTCTTGTCGGCGGCACCCGGTTTTATGAACGAAAAGAAATTAAAGACGTGGTTTCTTACCTTCGGCTTTTTGCCAATTCGAACGATTTGGTTGCTTACAAGCGCTTGGAGAAGATAGGCAAAACGCGTTTACAAAAATTCCTGGAGTTTCAAAAAGAATCATTTTCGAAAACCTTTTCACCCTCACCTTCATCCTCCCCCATCGAGGGAGAGGAAATCCCCTCTCCTCTTAGGAGAGGGCAGGGTGAGGTTAATGAAATAACTAATTCTCAACAATTTAACAATTCAACAATTCAACAAACTCCTATAACTACTATTGACCTCATGGACAAAATTTTACGAGCCACCGATTATCTCGATTTATATGATAAAAAGGATGAAGAAGACGCGGTTCGTTTGGAAAATATTAAAGAACTACGCTCTGTAGCCATCGCCTTCCCAAATCTTTCGGAATTTCTGGAAAATCTCGCTTTGGTTGAGCAAGAATATGAAAGCAAACCGCAGAAAGACGGTGAAAAGAAAAATGCCGTAACTTTAATGACGCTGCATGCTGCCAAGGGATTGGAATTTGAAAATGTATTTATGATCGGCATGGAAGAAGGAATTTTTCCGCATAGCCGCAGCTTAATGGATAAAGATGAACTGGAAGAAGAAAGGCGACTGGCTTATGTGGGAATAACCAGAGCGAGAAAAAAACTGTATCTGACCTATGCCAGACGCAGAATTTTCTTTGGACAGAGATCAAATAACCTTGTCTCACGTTTTATTTTGGAACTTCCCGAGCACGTTCTCAGCCAACAATTTGCCAGTATGCGCAAATCCGACTCCGATACCCCGGATTGGCTTTAGCCCTGCTATAATAGTTACATGAGCTGGCAAAATATAACTCCGCAACAACAGGATCAATATAACTCAATTGTTAATCATCCGCTTCAATCTTACGAGTGGGGAGAATTTCGCGAAAAAACCGGGGTCAAAGTTATTCGCAAAGGATTTTTTAAAAAAGATAAATTAGTTTCAGGATTTCAATTGACAATTCATAAAATTCCGCATACTAATTACACCATCGGTTATTTACCAAAAGGAGAAAAAACAGATAAAGAAATGCTTGAGGAATTAACAAAAATCGGCAAGGAAAATAATTGTATCTTCATTCAACTGGAGCCTAATCTTTTAACCCATCGTCATCCTGAATTTATTTCAGGATCTTCTGACTCGGAAAAGATGCTGAATCAAGTTCAGCATGACAAAAAAAATGACATTGTAAATTTCGGTCTCGTCCCATCATTTCATCCTCTCTTCACCAAATACACTTTTGTACTTGATTTAACTAAATCCGAAGAAGAGTTACTCAAAGACATGCATTCAAAAACCCGTTACAACATTAAAGTCGCGCAAAAACATAACGTACAAATTGTGGAAGATAATTCCGAAAAAGCCTTTGAAGTATATTGGCAAATTGTGCTTGAAACCACTTCCAGACAAAAATTCTACGCTCACACAAAAAAATATCATCAACTTCAATGGAAAATTTTTGCTGCAAAGAGCAATGAGCAAAGAGCAATGAGCAATGAATTGCAATATCACTTATTATTGGCAAAATATCAACAAAAATCACTCGCCGCCTGGGTACTATTCACTTTCCACGACACGCTTTATTATCCATACGGTTCCTCAACCAGTGAACATCGCGAAACTATGGCTTCAAATTTAATGATGTGGGAAGCAATCAAATTTGGTAAAAAATTGGGTTTGAAAAAATTTGATATGTGGGGATCCCTCAGTGATACACCCGATACGAAAGATCCCTGGTACGGATTCCACAGATTTAAGCAAGGCTACGGACCGGAACTGGTCGAATTTGTAGGCAGTTTTGATTTGGTAATTAATCCTATTGCTTACCAGGGATATAAATTTGCAGACAAACTAAGATGGCTGTACCTCAGACTTAAAAAATAACCGCTAATTGTTAAATTATTGCGATTGCTAAATTGTTGAAAAAAAACCTAACAATTTAATAATTTAACAATATAACAATTCTTTATTCATAAATCTTTTTTGTTCGGTATTTTGTAAACATAAATCTTCTCTTTCTTATCTTCCGTAATCAATGGTAAATAATCAATTGGATAACGGTAGCTGATAATTCGCGTGCCAGGTTTAAGTTCTCTTAAAAATTTTTCCTGCAAAAGTTTAATTGTTTTAGGAATTAAATAAAAAAATATCACCGTAGCTTCTGTAATATCTTTTTTAAAAAAACTTTGTTTGTAAATTTTTATTTTCTCTTCTAAACCGGCAAACTTAATTAAAAAGTATGACGTGTAAACTCTCAACGGGTCTATTTCAACACCTACTCCAGTTGCGCCAAATTCCTGGGCTGCAATCATTAAAACTGTTCCTGTACCTGAACCCAAATCATAAACAACATCTTTATTCGTTATTTTCGCCATTTTACACAGAATACGCGCTGCCTTTTTATTGGTCGTCCACCAGGGAGACCATGGACAGTCAGGTGGCCAAAACCAGGAAAGTAAATAAAGAAGAATAAAAACAGCCAGTAGAAGTATTATCTGGACAATCCAAAACAGATCCATGGATATATACTAAAGACTAAAAATTTAGTTAGCAAGTATTATTGTAGAAATTTTATGCTGCATTTTTCTCTGAATCTGCAGAAGAGGAAACAATATTCGGAGTAAGTCCAAATTCTCTTTTATTTCCTTCTATCGCATCTATTTTTACATCCGGAGGATTATCGCCTTGAACAATTTTCGATATTTTCTCTTTAAAATGTTTTTCATTTGCCCTTCTCATCCTTAATAATTCTGCCGCAATTGCCTGTGCTCTGGAGTCTATTACCTTTTGCCCAGCATCCTCGGGATTAGAAGGAATTGCTTTAGTTGATGCATCAGCCGCAGTTAAAGCCTGTCTTATAGTTGCCTTTTGATTTTCTATTTGAGTTGATCTTGTTTGTTCTGCTTGTTCTTTTACTTCTGTAATCTTACTACTTAGTCCAGGCAGGCTTGAAATACTGGAAACTTGATCTCTTTGCTGTTGTATTTTCAACGCGGATTCTGCAGCAGCTTGAGCTTCTGCTTCCTGCTTCAATCTGGCTTCTGCTGCAATTTGCTCGGGAGTTTTACCAAGGTTATAAAGTTTGGCTGCAGTTTTTTGCATGCCTGTTTCCGGTGAGGATATATTATCTGCCATCGCTTTATCTTCTGATATTATGTATTTCTTGTCAAGGACTTGACGAACTATAGTATGCCTGAAATAATGGCATAGCCTTATGAAAAGTAAAAAAGTCAGCAATTCTAATCCTTTAGTTTCTGTCCTTATAATAACTTGCATTTTAGGTTTTATTCTCCTTTTTACTGTTTTTCTTATCAAAAACTCAAGAGATTTCTCAAATGCACAAGCAGCAACAATAGCTAACTCGTCAATCATAACCGGAGAAAACCAACCACAGCCGGATATCAATGAACCCAATGATCATGTTATTTTGCATGGTTCAAGAGACAAAAAACAAATCGCTTTGACCTTTGATGCCGACATGACTGCATATATGAGACAGCAAGTGGAATTGCATAATTATCCAACCTCTATTAATTATTCTATTATTCAAATTCTCGAACAAACCCATACTAAAGCGACAATTTTCTTAACCGGTATGTGGGCAGAGATGTACCCCGTTGAGACCAAGACTCTGGCAGATAATTCACTTTTTGAAATCGGCAGCCATTCTTACTCTCACCAATCATTCAGCGGATATTGTTACGGTTTGGGAGAATTACCGAAAAATGAAGTTGAAAAAGAAATAGGGTATACGGAAGGACTATTGGAACAAATTGCCGGAGTAAAAGTGCAATTCTTCCGTTTTCCCGGCGGCTGTTATGATGCCAGTTCTGTTCAAATGGTAAACGCGGCAGGGGAGCAGGTAGTACACTGGGATGTCGTCGGCGATGACGGATTTAATAATGATACGCAATCAATAATTCAAAATGTTATAACTCATGTGCAAAACGGTTCAATCATCGTTTTACATTTCAACGGTCCACCGACAGCTCCTATGACTGCCGATGCTTTACCGACAATTATTCAACAACTGAAAGCCAAAGGATATGAATTTGTGAAGGTAAATGAATTACTCGGAATGCCTGAGGAAGTTAGAACAAATAACTAAAGCTTATTAAGATTGTCCACTAGACAAATTTTGTTTACGATTTAACAATTCGTTTAATCTGGTCTGAATACCTGAATCAAGTTCTCTGGGATTAGTAACTGAATTTTGTATACTTTGAACTCTTTCGCCTTCTAAAGAGAATGCTTTTTCTCCTGGTCTTAGATCTATTGACTCTTCTGTTGCTTTCACAATATTATAACGCCCGTCATGTGTTAATTCTTGTTCTGGTGTTGACATAATCAAAATATTCTACCGTTTTTGAGCCTATTTCGCCACAACTAAGCCGTTTGCCAATCTGTCTACCCGCTCGTTATTCACTTCTCCACTGTGCCCGGCGACTTTCACATATTGCACTATTAGCTGCTTCTCTTCAATTAAATCAAGAATCTTTTTAAATATATCCTGATTGGCTTTTATTTTTTCAAAAGTTTTCTGCAGATTATGAATCGTAATCTGGCTGTCGGAATAAATTCTTATACTCTTATAACCTTGCTTCACTGCCCACTTTAATGCCTGATAAACCGCCAGTGCCTCAGCTATATTATTGGTTTGTTTCCCTTTCACTAATCCTGCCTCTTCATAAACTCCCGAGGCAAATGCCCAGGCAGCTTTGGCTTTTGGATTGCCGTTATTCGTACACGCTCCGTCTGTCCAAATCTCAACATCAACTTTTCTGTCTTTTCCGTGACCTTGCCTGCCGGCAGGCAGGAAATGTGAATCCAAAGCAAACAGAGTGGGGGATTCGTCAACCGAATTTATAACCTTAAACTTTTCATCATGATATATCCGTTTACAATTCGGACAAAAATAATAGGCAGTATAATAATAAGCTTTGCTAAGCTGTGAGGCTTTCCTTTGTGTTGGTTTAATTATTAATGCTGTCCCGCAATGTCTACAGGTCATAAATTTTTAATTTCAAATTATTAATTTTTAATCAAATCCAAATATCTAATTATTTATTCGAAATTTTATCATTTAATAATTCATTAAAAATTAGAAATTAAGAATTAAGAATTAAGAATTAAGAATTAAGAATTAAGAATTATATAATGATTCTTCCGTCTTCCACTTTCGGTTTAATTATATCACCAGGTTTTATATTCCCATCAAGTATCTTTTCGGCAATTTCATCAACCAGTTTTTCCTCAATTAAGCGGCGCAGTGGTCTGGCACCAAAAACCGGATCATAACCGTTTTCGGCAAAATACATAGCCAAATCATCATTTACTTTCAGATCAATATCATTCTCATTCATCCGAAGTCTTACCAATTCAAGCTGTTTTTGCGCAATCTGCAAAATATCCTTTGCGCTTAAAGCATTATATATCACCACAGCGTCCAAACGATTTAGTAATTCAGGTCTAAACTGCAACTTCAACGCTTCCCAAACCTTCTCGTCCAATTCTTTCTTACTACCATCAATTGCATCTGAAATCATATCACTGGCAATATTGCTCGTCATAATAATAATTGTGTTACGAAAATCCACAGTTACGCCTTTTCCATCGGTCAAGCGCCCCTCGTCAAACAACTGCAAAAAAATATTAAAAACCTGCGGATGCGCTTTCTCAATTTCATCAAATAGAATTACAGAATAAGACTTACGCCGAATTGCTTCGGTTAATTGTCCTCCTTCGTCATAACCCACATATCCGGGAGGTGCGCCAATCAGACGAGCAACCGAATGCGGCTCTGAATATTCCGTCATATCAATCCGAATCAACGCGTGTTCATCATTAAATAATTGCTGCGCCAAAGCCTTGACAGTTTCTGTTTTCCCAACTCCGGTCGGACCTAAAAATAAAAATGTGCCAATGGGTTTATTTTTCTCACCTAAACCCGAGCGGGAACGCTTAATTGCCCGCGAAATTACGTCGATCGCCTTGTCCTGACCAATAATTTTTTCCTTCAAATCCCGATCCAAATTGGCAATTCTCTCAGCTTCCGCTGCCAACATGCGATTAACGGGGATACCTGTCCAACGGCTTACAACTCTAGCAATATCATCCTCGTCTACTTCTACCCGTAAAACCCGATTCTCCTGAGGAATTGCTTCCCAAGTAGACATCATTTCATTCAATTTTTTCTCCAATTCAGGAATCTTCCCGTATTTTATTTCCGCTGCTTTTTGCAAATCAATATCACGTTCCGCAATATCTAATTCCGCACGCAGCGCATCAATTTTTGCCCGGATAGTTTGAATTTTCTGAATTAAATCTTTTTGTTCTATCCAATGTTTTTCAATTCCGGCAGCTTTCTCTTTTAATGTTACTAGTTCTTTTTCCTGTTGTGCCTTTCTGGCTTTGGCAATCTCCGTTTTCTCCTTTTTCAAAGCTGCCAACTCAATCTCAATTTCCGTCTTCTTACGTCTCAAACTATCAAGTTCCGCCGGCATAGATTCTGTCTCAATCTTTATAGCCGCGGCTGCTTCATCAATTAAATCAATTGCCTTATCCGGAAGAAAACGCTGGGGGATATACTGAGCCGATAATTTTACCGCCGCAATAAGCGCATTATCGGTAATTCTGATACCGTGATGAAGTTCATATTTTCCCTTAATGCCGCGTAAAATCGAAATAGCATCGGGTAGGGAGGGTTCATCAACTAAAACCGGCTGGAAGCGGCGGGCGAGAGCCGGGTCTTTTTCAATATATTTTCGGTATTCCGTAACCGTAGTCGCTCCTATCAGACGTAAAGTTCCGCGCGATAGGGAAGGCTTAAGTATATTTGCGGCATCTGCTGATCCTTCTGCGCTGCCTCCGCCAATTAATGTGTGTAATTCATCAATAAAAATAATATATTTGCCTGAAGAATCTTCAACTGCCTTAATAACTCCTTTCAAACGCTCTTCAAAATCTCCACGAAATTTGGCACCTGCCAAAAGCTGTGAAAAGTCGAGTACTAATAGCTCCTTTTCACGCAATGTCGTCGGTACAGAATTATCCACAATTTTTTGCGCCAAACCTTCAACAATTGCCGTTTTACCTACTCCCGGATCTCCAATCAAAACCGGATTATTTTTGGTTCGTCTTGATAAAATCTCCATGACTCTTCGTATTTCTCCTTCACGCCCAATAACAGGATCAATTAAACCTTTTCGAGCATTATCGGTAAGATTAAATGTAAATTTTTTTAAAGCTACATCTGGAGAAATAGGCTTAAGAAATTCAGAAATTGGCTGATTATCCATACTGCTTTTATAGCATTAGCAGTATACTATGTCAAGTGCTAAATATTGGTTTTCGTATTATTTTCATCCCCCACCCCTCCATTCAAACTACAACTAACTACTACTCCATTCTCCTAATTTTGCCTCACAATAATGTCAAAGAGCTATTTTAGTTTAAATTTTTCTTTTGCTTTTTCCCTTGTAAATTGCCAGTTAATTTTACATTCGTTCTGGTTTCTCTTTTTTACCCAGGCTGC
>DATKGO010000020.1:0-19489 GCA_035510695.1 Patescibacteria group bacterium
CGAGCTTACGGCAATCCGTAGCTGCTGGATAAGATCAAGGGCAGAAAGAAGCATAGGAATAAAAGCTTATAGCTTTTTTATTCCTTTTGCAAATCATTCACCACTGTTCGTATTATTTTCGCCATATGCGGAATTGCTGGCTTTCTGATCTGGCTAAGCTTCGCTTGGAACACATTTTTTCTAGTAAATAAGTTGAGAAGTTTGTCGCACGTTTCAGGTGACGCTCGCTGTAAATATTGCTTAAATCATAGACGTTATTCCGCTCGCTAAATGAATGCTGCCAACAATGTAATTTGAATTAAGAGTCTTTTGTTTAGTCTGCGTTCAGTTCACCTGAAAGTGTTCCAAACTTCTTTTGAAAAACAGAAAAATTTGTTCCTTCGCGCTTAATAATTGAAAATTTGAACATTAGAAATTCAATAAAAATTAGAAATTAAGAATTAAAAATTGATAATTTTGGCTAAAAGGAAGTTTTAGGCTCTTTTAAGAATAAATTTGCCCAAGAAGAATAAGGTGGGCAATAGAAGCATTGCGTCGGCTTCCGGACCTGTAGGAGGCGTTGTCGCGCCTTGAGGAACTGGATAGACGCGGTTTGGTTGAGGAGTTGTGGGATTTACAGTAATGGGCATTGGTGCTGTTTGCGTGGGAGTGGGCGTAATCTGTACTAAGGGCGAGGCAGAAGACAAACAGAAAACAGCGCTGTTTTGATTTTGCAAACTACTGAAAAAGAAGAATGAAGTGGTCTGGACGCTGGCTTGATTGACTAAACAAGCCACTTGTTGGTTACTTGGCAGGTTTTGTGAATTTACTCGGGCTGTAAGAGCGTAGGTTTTACTTGATTTGGCTTGAAGTGTGCCTACGTTGATTGTAAGTGTTCGGTTTGAGGCATTAAATTTCCCGTCACCCGAGATATAATCCAAATTAGTGGGTAATTGGTCATTAATTTGTATTGAAGAGATAGAATTAGTTGTGGTATTGGTAAGTGTCAAATGAAAGACCACGTTTTGCCCACGAGCAAAAACGTAAATATCCGATAATAATTTAGCAGTGAATTGTCCGGTCTGCGGATTTTGGACAGTTTTATCCAAAGTTAAAGCACTTTGCGTTGAGCAATTGGAGCCGCCGTTATAAATCGGCTGGCAAGGATCGGCCGCGTTTGCTAAACCAGGAAGGCTCAAAGACAAAAGTAGAACCGCCGACGCAAAAAAGAAGAAACGTAGTCTCATATATAATGTACACGAAGGCAGCAAGGGAAGATTATCATGAGCCGGAGTTTTTGTCAAATAATAATTCACCTTGACAAATTGGCGAGTTTGTGGTCTAATATGAACAGATCATTGTTAAACCTTCGAATTCTTGAACAATTTCATGTAATCTATCTTAACTTTCCGTGATCTTTATATAACCTTAATTAGTTAATTTATCCTTATGCCAAACACACAGAAAACTATTACTATTACTGCTGATGATTTTGTGGGACAGCCTACCGAAGAATCAAGAATAACGAATAATGAATCAGGGGTTGATCAGACAAAAGTAGAACAAAAATCAGTTGAAAACGAAACGGTTATAAAACCGCGTGTTCGTGTGCGTTCGCGTATTCAGCCTACTAAACCGGTTGAAGTTACAACTCCAAGCGAGAATCAAGGAGGTTTTGTTGTGGAACCTACAAATAATTTTGAAGCAAACACAAGCTATTCTAACGGAAGCGGCTATAGTCGTCCGGCTGCCAGATTTGATCGCGATCAATTTTCGCAAGCCCAAACACCTACGGAAACCGTAATGGGATATTTGGATGTTCAGCCGGAAGGCCATGGATTTTTGCGTCCCAAATTTATCCCATCTTCCCGTGATATTTATATTTCCCAATCGCAAATCCGCCGTTTTATGCTCCGTCCGGGAGATCAGGTGGAAGGTTTGGCCAGACCGCCCAAAGACACGGAACGCTATTATGGTTTGTTAAAAGTGGAGAAAATTAACGGTGTTGTGGCTGATAATCAAGAAAAAAGGCTGTTTTTCGATGATTTGACACCGATTTATCCCAAAACCCAAATTGTTTTGGCAACCGGTGCTAAGCCTTTATCAACCCGAATTATTGATTTGGTCGCGCCGATTGGTTTTGGTCAAAGAGGCATGATTGTCTCACCGCCTAAGGCAGGTAAAACCACTGTAATTAAAGAAATAGCGGCCGGAATTACCCAAAATTTTCCCAAAGTTCATTTAATGGCGGCATTGATCGGGGAGCGGCCGGAAGAAGTTACGGATATCAGTATGTCGGTCAAAGGCGATGTGATTGCTTCCAATTTCGACGAACCGCCGGAGAATCAGACCAAAGTAGCAGAAATCACCTTAGATCGCGCTAAAAGATTGGTTGAAATGGGAATCGACGTAGTTATTTTGCTTGATTCGATTACTCGTTTGGCCAGGGCTTATAATTTGTCGGTCGCGCCAAGCGGCAGGACTTTGTCAGGCGGATTTGATCCGGCAGCTTTGTGGCCGGCGAAGAGATTTTTCGGCGCTGCCAGAAATTGCCAGGAAGGCGGATCTCTGACAATTATTGGGACAGCTTTAGTGGAAACCGGTTCCAGAATGGACGATTTGATTTATGAAGAATTCAAAGGCACAGGTAATATGGAATTGCATTTGGATCGGAGATTAGCGGATCGAAGAGTTTATCCGGCCATCAATATCGAACGCTCCGGGACCAGACAGGAAGAATTATTATTGTCGGAAGTCAATTATAAGAAAATTGTCACCATGAGAAGGATGATGGATATGCTTGGAGCTGATGAGCGAACGAGTATCCTGGTTGATAAGTTATCACAGACGAAAACCAATGACGAATTCCTCGAGACGTTAGGCAAGAGTTGATTTGACTCTGTGCCTCTAAATTGCTAAACTAGTGTTTCAGCCCCCGCATATGATTATTCAAATGGTTAAAAAGGAATTGAAGGAATTTGGCAGTTTTCTTAATTTCCTTTTTTTCTATTGTAATAAATATGTACTTTCCTTATCGCGCGTATTTGAAAAGTACAAAAATCAGCTTGTCAAATTATTCTTAGCCAAGCGTGGCCGTTACAATCGGCCTTTTTTACATATTACCACCATGGCCGTTTTGGCTATTGGCGTGATGATTGCTCCATTTGTCGCAGATACTTATCCGATTTTTGCCGCCAGTTCGACGGAAAATATACCCACCACTCAATCAACACAGCAACAATCGATTACGCTTGGCGATAATGTTTTTCAAACAGAAATCGCTCCCAAGCCGCGTTCTGAAGTGGTCACTTATACGGTTGAAAAAGGGGATACGCTTTCTTCAATCGCGCAGAAATTTTCCCAACCTAATAATCCTATTTCCATGGATTCAATCAGATGGTTGAATAATATGACCTCGGATGATTTAACGGTTGGCGATCAAATAAAAATTCCGCCGGTTACAGGTATTGTTTATAAAGTTCAGTCAGGAGACACAGTTTACACAATTGCTAAAAAGTTTAGTACCGATGCTCAGGGCATTGTTGATTTTCCGTTTAACACTTTTGCCAATAATGAGACTTTTGCTTTGGTCGTGGGTGAGATTTTAATAGTTCCAAACGGCGTGCAGGAGGCTGAAAAAGCTCCGGCTGTTCCTTACAGTCAATCATTGCAATATGCAGGGCCGGTCCCCGTGGCTTCGGGCGGTTGGATCTTTCCGCTTCCGGGCGGCATAATTACCCAGTACGCTTCTTGGTATCATATGGCCTTGGATATAGCTATGCCTATCGGAACACCGATCCATGCCGCTCATGCCGGAACTATCAGCGAAGTTAGTGTCGGTACTTATGACACCGGATACGGCAATAACGTGTATATTGATGATGGCGATGGCTTCAAAACGCATTATGCCCACATGCTTTCTGTCAGTGTATCGGTGGGACAACAGGTAACAGCCGGGCAGGTAATCGGCTTTGTCGGGTTGACGGGTAGAACCACCGGTCCTCACACTCATTTTGAAATTTTGCGAAACGGCGTATTGGTGGATCCACTGCCGTATGTGGGAGATTAGACGAAAGGTAAAAGACAGAAAATTAATTTTTAATTCTTAATTTCTAATTTTTAATGAATGACTAATGACAAAATGTTTAAAACATTAATCATTTAGATTTCAATGGGAATTTAAAATTAAAAATTTAAAATTAAATTGCGGTATAATAGAGGGCGTTTAGGGGCCTATGGTTGAACGGTACAACACTGCATTCGCATTGCAGAAGTCCGGGTTCAATTCCCGGTAGGTCCACAAATTTGTTATAATTTAACAGTTCCTTATTTAGAAACCGGGGCCCGTAGCTTAGCGGTATAGCGTCGCACTGGCAGTGCGAAGGTCAGGGGTTCGATTCCCCTCGGGTCCACCAGGTAAAATTTTCAATTTTTAAGGCTCAATTTTCAATGAATGATCAAATTTGAAAGGTTCAAAAAAAATTGGAGTTTTGAACATTGAAGTTTCATTGAACCTTGGATTTTGGGATTTGAGTTTTTTAGATGGCAATGTGCTATAATACACATATAGCTTAATAAAATAAGTTATCTTCCGTATTCTAAGACCAACTTGAGACACTTAGATTCAGGGAAAATATGAAACAAAAGGAGGTGAATCTAAGTGGCTTTTCAAGATAAAACATTAACTTGCCGTGATTGCGGTAAGGATTTTACATTTACAGCTTCAGAACAACAATTCTATCAGGATAAAGGTTTTACCAATGCTCCAACCCGTTGCCCAGATTGTCGACGTGCTCATAAAGCGCAGCGACAACAAGGTGGTGGTGGATACAATGCAGGTGGACCTCGTCAATCCTTTGAAATTACATGTTCCGAATGTGGTAAAAAGGGTACTGTTCCTTTTCAACCGAAAGGTGATAGACCGGTACTTTGTCGAGAGTGTTTCGACAAACAGCGATCTCAACGTGCTGCATAAGCAAGTTGTACAAGTTTGCCGCGATAAAGGCGGCTTACTTACTCATTAAAACGACAGTTTCCAATTTATTGGGGTTGTCGTTTTTTTGATGGGCGGACAAAATTGTTAAATTGTTATATTGCTAAATTGTTTTCCCTCTCCCTTTGGGAGAGGGTTAGGGTGAGGGAACAATGAAACAATTTAATAATTTAACAATCGTTATTCTTAAATCATAAATCTACGGGGTAGTAGTTGGGGAGACTGTGACTGATTTGCTTGGCGTTGGCGAAGTTACACTACTTGTCGGGATAGGCGAGATGGTTGGCCCAGGAATGGTAGCTTTGGGATTGCGCGCTGGTAGTTGAGTCGTTGGATTATTGACATTAATCGACTGATTTGTCGCTGCGGTATTACTTTCCGTATTAGAAGGAGTTGGAATATTTGATACTTGTGAGCCATTTTTGCTTTGCTGACTAATCTTAGTTTGCAATGCTTTAATTTCAGAGTTAATTTTTCCTGTATTCGTTGGATCATTGGCCACCAATTGCTGTACATATTGATATGCCTGTAAAGCATCGGCCAAATCATTTTTTGACTCCAATGTATGACCTAAGTTATAATAAGCATTCGCATAATCCGGTTTAATTTTAACCGCCTGCATGAATTGACTCTGCGCATTATCCCATTGACCTAATTGGTAATAAATGCCGCCAAGATTAACATATTGCTGAGGATTGTTGGGATCCAGCGCAATTGCCTGTTGATTGGAAACAACTGAGAAGTTTTCTGCATTTTGGCCAAAGCCAATTAATGAACGGTAAATATCCGATAAAGTATTCCAATCCAAAGCAGTATTAGGAGCGACGGTAACTGCCGCACGCGCTGCGGTTATGGATTGCTGAATCAAGGTTAAAACATTGTTTTGTACAGTTGCGTCCGGTTTGGAGTTTTTAGGCTGACTGGCGGCCAATGAATTTGCCAATGACAAATTAGTCTGAGCGAAAATTCGATAGTAGGCATCACGATAAGGGAATATAGCAATGGCATTTTTTTCCAAATTATAAGTGGTTTGTCCATTGTTTTGACTAGCGGTGATAAGCGATTTTTGGAACATGACATCGGAAACGACATAATTTACAATATATGTACCTCCCCAGCCAAGAAGCACTAATATAATAAGCTCGGCGATAAGCGGTAAAATCATACTTCCCCCCTGAAATCTTGATCTTTCACCTTCTCCTTCAGGCGTTGATGAGAATAAGCCTTTTTTAAGTGCCACGAAGTTAAATTCTAATTCCGGAGAGGATCTTTGATTATTTAGACTATATAAACTGGCATAAATAGCTAAAATAACAAATAACAAAATATAAATTATAGGTGAGAAAGGCAATAAAAACGCGGCAACAAGAGCTACTGCCACAGGTAAGAATAAGATTCTTTGTTTTATTACTTTATAGACAATAAAAAGGAAACTGCCTAACCCCAGAACTCCGGTGGTGGCTAATAATTCCAAGACAAAACTACTTGAACGGACGAAAGTATATGACCAAAGGGTTTGATTTAAATTATAACTGGCTGGTTTGAAGCGAGTGAAATCAGTAAGAAAGGTTCCAAAACCGCTGCCCAGTAAAAATCCTTTAAAAACATTCACATCTTGTGAAATGGCAGCAAAGGCAGTTTGGAAGCCGACAGCGAAAGGCAAAATGAGTGGTTTTTGCGCCGTTAATAATTGCCAAATTGTGATTATAAAGCTAAGAGTTAAGAGAACCGTAGCAATTGCAAAAACCATACCTGTGTTTGCCTGATCAGCAGGCGTTGTACTTTGTGTTAAGAGATTGGACTTTATTCTTTTTTGAAATACCGGCATGGCCAGATAAGCTGCTAAAGGAAGAACGATTATTAAATATATAGATTGATCTAACAATGAACCGAAGGTAGTAAACGCCTGCATATGTGTGCCGGCCATAGGAATAAGATAGAGCTTGAAGAAGGAGAGAGATGAAACTAAACCGCTAAGAATTCCTCCTCCGACCAAGGCGCTGACCAGAAATAAGATTTCCTTTTCCGATCTGACAATATTGGTAATTACAAAATAACCAAGAACTGCGAATAAAAGAGGTACAAAGGCGGTGAGAGCATCGGCTCTATTCGTGGCAAAAATTGCCGAGGCTAAAACGGCTACTAGGAAAAGGAAAATCGGCAAATCAAGTGGAGTTACACGAAAACGTAACTTTTTTTCCGCAATCATTTGTGCTCCATAGAGAACTAAAGCAAGGCTGACCGCCAAAATTATAATGATTTGCTTAGGCATAGCAAAGTTATCGGTAGTAAGCGTAGTGAAAACTAAGGGGAAAACCAGTAAAGCGACACTAAGTAATACCAGGGAGATTTTTTGTAAAGTTTTAGAAATCATTAGATTATTTTGCATATATTCTATTATTCATGAGCACTTTTAATATGTCAAGACCAATAGTATGTTAATTAACTACCCACCAGTTTAAATGAATATCTGAAGTCGCCGGTTGAGCAACCTGAATGGTAAAGCTGGATGGTTGGCTGGGATTTTGTTGGTTGTCATTTTGCCGCGCGATATAAGGCGTGATGCCTTGAGTGTCAGATGTCGGTGATATATATATGAGCGAAGAAGCTTTAACAAAAGGCGTAATAATCGTTCGTTCGGTTTGTCCTTGATAAATAACCGCGGTACCGGCAGAAGAGGAGGCAATAGTTTGCGTATTTGAAGTGTCGGCTTGGGCGCTTCTGACAATACTTAAGTCATTGGCCATTATTTGATTGAAGTTTCCACTGCCGGAAGATTGTACGTCGCCTTGTTGATTAAAAGATAAGACTGAACTGCCGGAGGCATTATTAATTAGCATTCCCGAACCTGTGCTTAGTTTAACGGTAAGGTTGTTGGAGGAATTAGGATTATTACTTAAAGGAGAAATGACGTTGGTTGTCAAAGCCCCGTTAACCGTTACGTTTTGGGCGAATAACGCATTGCCATTGACTGTTAAATCACCTGAGGTATTTATGCTGACTAAGCCGCTTAAAAAGCTGATACCGCCTTGGCGGAGCGGTTGCAGCTGTAAATCGCCGCCCAGGACATCGATTCCCGTATCTGCCAAAGTCAGCTGATCCACGGATAATTGACCCGCTATTGCCGTGTCGCTTAAAGTGGTTGGGCCAAAACTGGTTAATCCTTGGCTAAAATTACCTATTTGAGCAGAAAACGAAGCAGTGTTGATATAGTTTGATAAGATTGACGGGAATTGCTGCAATTGCGCCAAAGATTGACTGTCGGCCAGCATTTCGGCACTAATTGTAGAGGATTGTATATTATTATTTATTATTGTATACGAAGCGCTGGGGCTTGCTGTTGGCAAACCTTCAATTTCATCAGCTAAAATTTTTTTGGCATATAGGGTTCCGCTGATTGTCGCGTCTCCGGTTTGTAAGTTTTGGCTGCTTAATGTACCGCCAATTGAAGCATTTCCGCTGGTTTGCAAATTTCCCGCTACCAAAACAGCAGAATTTGAGGCTAAAGGAGAAATGACATTGGTTGAAAGTTGTGGAATTGAGGCTAATTGACTGTTAGCATTCTCACCATTGACTTGCTCAACTACGGAAATTATGTAATCTTTGAGATCTTGCCCGTTAATAACCAAAGAATTAGTGACTACTTGTCCGGTAGTAAGACTTCCGCTGACTATAACTTGCTGGGCTTTGAGTAATCCGGTTTGTAAATTGGCTATTAAAGTATTACCGAGTGAATCGGTGAGGCTAAAGGTTGGCTGTTGGTTTGACGAGTTGTCTGCTAATTTGATCGACAAATTGCCGGAAGAGGTGATATTTACGCCTGGATCAAACCAGGAAGGCTGAACCAAGACCAAAATTTGACCAATAAGATAAGGATTTGAACTGGTATAGGCGGCCAGAGCGTGGCCGATAATCGGACCGGCACTGGTTGCTTTTACGCCTACTCCGGGAACGTCCGAGACCGCAATCGGATCGCCAGGCTGGATTTGGCCTTGGGAGGTAGTGACTTCGATATCTATTTGTCCTTCCAAGCCTACTGCTACAGATGCATTGCCTAGATTTTTCCCTGCCAAAATCGTCGGATGGGAAGAAACTACACCCGCCAGCTTGGAATTTTGGTCATCACATTGGGTTACGTTACCCTCATTGGTCAAACAAACCAGAGCGCCTGTCGGGATGTCTTCATTGTCATTTTTAGGCAGATATTCGGCAAAGTCGCCTTGACTGAGGCCATTAAAAGTTAGTCCGCCGCTACCATTGTTAGTAATACTTCCCAAGGAATTGCCGTTGTTATCTAGAAAATCGATAAAATGAGCTGAGGAATTTGGGCTAGATTGTGTTAAGGCAAGGCTACCGGCGTTGACGTTATTTACGAATAGATTGCCGAATGGATTTTCACTTGAGCCTAAATTATTTGAATCGTCGTTATTTAGAGGCACGATAGATACGCCATGATTTAAATTTAGCATGTCGGTTAAGGTAGCTTGTCCGAGTTGCAAGCTTCCGGAAGAGGCTTTTAGCAAATGATTGCCATTTCCGCTAAACTCAATTCCCGCATCATCATGGGTTAATTTGGCACCATCGGTTCCGGCAATAGTTAAATCACCCATCAGGGAAGTGGTTAAATTATTGATGGTGGTAACGCCTTTATTTAGAGTTCCAAGTGTTATATTTTCGGCACCGCCGCCAATATTTAACTCCATCACACCATTGTTTAATAGATCAAAAGTAGTACTTGTGCTGGTTAAACTGCCGCCATTTACAGCCAGATCATCGGCGAAAGTTCCGGCTCCCAGATAATTGACCAGAAATTTATTACTGCCACTGCTGCTGGCGCTAATTAAATCACCGGTGTTATTCTGCACAATTTGTAAAATCGGGGAGGCACTGGTTGTGGCTGAAATCAGCAGTTGGTCTGCGACTTGGACAGCGTTTTCCAGGCCGGGTACAGTGCCATTTCTGCTCGTATTAACCAACGGTTTCTGCAGATCAATTCGTCCCAAGCCGTCCGGCGACAGCACAACATTACCATTAGACTGCGGATTTGAGGTTAATAAAACGCTTTGGCCTGAAAGAGTGAAAATATTATTGGTCGAAGAAAAAGTAGTTGGTGCGGCAATTTGTAAATTGCCGGTGGAATCCAAGGCCAAAATAGTATTTCTTGGATCGGCGGTTTGTGTGATTACATTCATTCCTTGCAAAGACTGACTATTATTGCTTAATTCACTGGTTGGAAGCTCTTGGCGAGGCTGAAGTTCCGAACCATTTCCGACGGTTGTGCCTAAGAAAAGCGCGGGATTATCGGAAAAAAGGGAAGAAGGAAGTGATTGGTCATAGCCTAATGTAATATTAAATGTTCCGTCAGAGGCTGGTTTTACGCTTTCTACATCTTGCCAAAGCAGCGCGCTGCCGCTGGCAGTAGAGTCATTATATATGCCGAAACGAACCAGCGTCGGCTGCGTGATGGGCTGCTGGTATTTATCTAAAAGTTTTCCGCTAAAACTGACTAAACGTGCGGCATTTGAGGCTCCAAGAACCTGATGGAAAGGATTTTGTGGATTTAGCACGACATATACATATGTACTAATTCCGACAATGATAAGCGTAATTAAACAGAAATTTGCATAGGCTAATAAAGGATTTTTTAATAATTTTTGATATCGTTTGAAGCATTTATATATTATATTATGACTTTGTTTATTGGTATTTAAATCAATTGGGGCAAAGAACGCAGGAGAAAGCGTTTTTATTCTTTTGGCTGAATTTCTTTTTTTTGCCTGTATATATACATTAAAATAGGGATTGATCTGTTCGGAAGGTTCAAATAGTCTTTTTCCGGAGATAAGCCAGCCTAAGTATTGAAAAGTGAGTACGCAGTTGGTTAAAGGCTCAATGACGACAGAGTTAAAAAGATAATCCATGCCTTGCCCGATCTTTTGGGTTAATCTTAAAGGGGGAAAGCGGGAATAAGAAGGAGCATTGTTAACTTGTTGAACCGCCGCAGTCACATTTGACGCGATTAAATTGTTGGCGAAATTGGTCGTCTCAGCTCCACTACTATGGGGAACATTGCTTACAATTATGGGATTGATTTGGTTTGGGTAAAACCGACTTAGAAAATAAACATATTTACGTAAAGAGGAAAGTTTTCGGTTAATGGTGGCCGGTGCAATTTGTTCTGATGTCAGTCTTAGTTTATATTCTTCCAACACAGAGGATGAGATATAGCGTATGGCATTCTGAGTGTCGTTGGGAGGTCGTACACTATTTAGCCAATCAACGAATTGTTGTATATCTAAGAGATAGTTGGTTATAGTAACGTCAGAATCATTCTCTTTATAAAGAAAATTTTTAAAGCCGTCAAGATAAAAATTTGCATTTGGTTTTGAAATTTGTTCCATGATTAATTCCCGGGGTATTTCCCTTATATATTTTTTCTCAAGTAAAAAATTGACAAATTTTCGGAGGGAGGAAAGATGACGTTCATAGGATTTGACAGAAGACAAGTTGCTGGCAGTCGACTGGACAGATTGATAGCTATCAGGCAGAAGATACTGTTTATATTCTGCGATAAGCTGGTTAGTTAAAAGAAAAGGCGAGAATAGTTTATTATTACGTTGTTGAAACCATGTGAAAAACTTCTGCAGGTCAGAAAGATAATTTTTCACAGTAGCTTCGCTTAAGTGGGGCTCTTGTGAAAACAAAAATTCTTTATAAAGAGAGTAAAGATCCATAATTTTATCAGCCTCAGATTATACAAATTATATGATTTATACGCCTAATGTAAATTACAATATAAATCTGGGCTAACCTTAGCTTAGATAATATTGGTGAGCGCTGTCAAGCCACAAATTAAAGCTAAAACATGACTGTCCTTAGTATGGTTTGATGCAATAGATATTATTTAAAAATACGAAAATTGTGATATAACGGAAATAGTCAAAAGTTTATCTAGATACATGATCTAATATTTCTTTAAAATATACGTAATTTTTAGAGATTACTACATGCTCAATTAATATCAAATTACATCTAGGAGCATCAACCGAAGTACTCGGACACTATCATATAGTAGTTCTATTTTAATGAGGCTATAATTGCTTATGAGTTTAGAATTATCACTTGGAGCTATAAGGTGACAGGTTTTTGTTTATTTAAATTGTCTATATCTGACAGTGTAATGCCTTATTTTAAGATATAGAATTATGCTGGGCTAGAAATAACCATTCTTATTATCGGATGTACGTGAAAACTGCTTAAATATATCCTATATATCGTTTGACGTGTCCATTTTTAGCCTTAATTTTTTTTAGTGCTGTTGTCTAATTCGTAAATTACTTTTTACCCTTATTAATATTATTACAAATATTATAAATAATGCAATAATCAGACTGGCAATTTTGAGAGGGATAATCCAGATAGTCCTATTGAGCACAAGATTCGTTCTAGAAAGGGTATTATAAAGGGTAAAGTTTATTTGTATTGGACCAAACCAGCTTGCTGGAATTTTAAGATAATCATTATCAGTTGGAATGACGGTCCGCTTGCCGTGATCATTTATGTACCAAATCGATGGACTTTGATAGGATAAGCTTCTGCCAAATATATCATGCAAATTAACAGATGTTTGTATTTTAGCGAAAGTTCGGTCTGTATTAGATAGACTCAAGGAGTATGGGGCTTCTGGTGAGAAGGAAATGGAAGGAGTATTAAATTGGGCATATAGCTTGTTTTTCTCCGGTTGAAAGGGGGAAATAAAGAATAGGCTGGCAATAGCTGCTTTTTGAGAAACGATGGCGGTTATTTGGTTCGGAGAACTTAGAGTAAGAATCCCAGGTTGGGAGCTAGTAATGATAGTAAAATAATAGGTTTGATATATTTTAAGCAGGTTATTGCTGGGTAGTTGAATCGTTAAAGTTTTAGTTTGCTGTGGCTCTAAGCTGACTGAGCCAACGATCTTTCTTTGATCTAAGATAAATATTTGTTTAAGCAGCCTTTGTGTTTGATTATTGACCTGTGAGGTCAAAAGTAGCTTGGCACTACCGTCTGGATTTTGCTTAAAAGGTTGAATTTGAAAATTTAGGTTCAATTGGTGATCCGAAAGGTTAGTGATGGTTATAGTTTGTATATGCCCTGAATTAGTGGCAGTAAGAGCTGTAATCACCGGTTTTACAGTAAATGACGTATTAGCGTAACTGCCGGAAGGCAGCGTAAGGCTAAATAGCACTAGGAGAGTTAGAGCGACAATGGCTTGTTGGGCTTGAATTGTTTTCATAATTCGGGAATGGCTAAATAGGTACTAGTTGTATTGTATTCACCTGCGGCTTGGGCGGTGGGAATGTTTATTTTATAAAGTAAGTTTGTAGATGTTCGGTTGGCAGTTTGGTCTAACGCCAATACTTCGATATATTTATTTATATTTTGAGGCAGCTGTTTGTAGCTATTTTGAGGGAGGCTATCTATGTGGTAGCCAAAGCCGTAAGTGAGACTTTGCTGCCAAATGTCGGCGTCGTTTTCGGAACAAGCACCGGTGTCGCAAGTAGTGGCAGGAATGATAGCTTTTTTTATAGTTTGCAGTGGACTGTCGGAATACATGAAAACGTTTGCAGCAGTTCCGTTTAGAGAAAGTGTAGTATTGCGGGTTAAAGGATTGGCGGGTGTTAAAGGACTAAAGACCAGGTTATCGGCAGAGATAGATAAGGATAGGTAGGGTATAGTTTTATCTTCCAGGACGTGCAGCTTAATAATTATAGGATGAGACTTTAGAATTGGTGTCGGAGTCGAAGTGGGGGTAGGAGAAATTGGTTTGCTTTTGGTTTGAATAGTAGTTTGGTCTATTTGTATCTGATCGGCTAGAATTCGAGATGGGAAAACTAAGATACTTAAAATGCTTAAGACGAGAATGATATTGCGAAGTATTCCATTTTCTTGAAACCGGACTACGCCAATGCGTATTTGGCTTCGCCTTTCATTCTGCGAAAATGAAACATTTCGCTTATATATGATTTTTATAAATGTACTCATCATATTTGTGCTTCAATGTTAAGATATTTGAATGAAAAAGACAACCACGCAGGCTGAATATGCTATACTAATAACAATTCTAAAAATAAAATAGATATGAATAAACAAAAAAATACCCAAGTAAAAGAGAAGATCCTGAATCAAGTTCAGGATGACAAGATAAAGTACGATCCGAAAGCGATTACCTTGAAGTGGCAAGCTAAATGGGAGGCGGACAAGCTCTATCAAACTGACTTAGAGAATGCCAAAAAGCCATATTATACCCTCATGATGTTTCCATATCCTTCGGCGGAAGGGCTGCATATTGGGCATATTTATACATTTTCAGGCGCAGATGCTTTTGCTCGTTATAAACGCATGCAAGGAAATGATGTGTTTTTACCTATTGGTTTGGATGCGTTTGGGATTCACTCGGAAAATTATGCTTTGAAAATCGGCAGCAATCCTGTTGAACAAGCCAAAAAATCTGAAGCCAATTTTTATAGGCAATTTCATGCTATTGGAAATTCTTTTGATTGGTCGAGAAAACTAGAGACAAATGATCCAAACTACTACAAATGGACTCAGTGGTTGTTTGTACAGTTGTTTAAACATGGCTTAGCGGAAAGAAAAAAAGCCAAGGTAAATTTTTGTCCTTCCTGTAAAACCGTGCTTTCCGATGAGCAGGTAATTGACGGTAAATGTGAGCGCTGCGGAACTGTAGTGGAGAAGCGAGATTTGGAGCAGTGGTTCTTAAAAATCACAGAATACGCACAGCGCTTGTTAGAGAACATACCAGATTTAAACTGGTCGGAAAAAATTAAAGCCAGTCAGAGTAATTGGATTGGGAAGTCGGAAGGAGCGGAGATTGAATTTTTAATTTTCAATTTTCAATTTCCAATAAAAATATTTACCACGCGTCCGGATACGCTTTATGGAGCGACATTTTTGGTAATTGCTCCAGAGCATCAATTAGTAAACAAAATTGTAAAGGGTGAAATAAAAAGTACGGGAAATATTGATGAAATAAAGGACTATATTAAACAGGTTCAGAATAATACGGAACAAGACCGGTTGACTGAAGGAAAAGAGAAAACAGGCGTGTTCTCGGGTTTGTATACCAAGCATCCTTTGACCAATGAGCAATTGCCGATATGGATTGCCGACTATGTATTAGGCACGTATGGAACAGGTGCGATTATGGCGGTGCCGGCACACGACGCCCGAGATTTCGAATTTGCCAAAAAATATAATTTGCCGATAAAAACAGTAATTAAATCCGAAGCTAATTTAAGTGAGGAAAAGACGCATGCAGGCAACGGGGAAATTATTAATTCGGATGGATGGAATGGCTTGAGGTATCCGCAAGATAAAGAGAAGATTTTGGCGGATTTAGAGAAACAAGGAATTGGGAAAAGGAGGTCAACCTATCATCTGCGCGATTGGTTAATCTCCAGGCAGCGTTATTGGGGACCACCGATACCTATGATCTACTGTGAGAATTGTGCGAAAGAAGGGAAGAGTTGGTTTGCCTCTGCTGAGTCTAAACCGACGATAGATGATAGAAAATGGAGGATGGGTAAAGAAGATGGAAATTTGAAGATAGATAATCCATCTTCTATCTTCGATCTTCAACATCTATCTTCAACCGTCCATCATCCATCGTCAAATATGGCGGGTTGGTACCCTGTGCCTGAAGAGCAACTTCCGGTGCTATTGCCATATATTGAAGATTTTAAACCATTAGGAACTGGTATTTCGCCATTGGCTAATCATCCTGAATTTTATGAAACGGTTTGTCCGGAATGCGGGAGTAAAGCCCGCAGAGAAACCGATGTCTCAGATACATTTTTGGATAGTTCGTGGTACTTTTTAAGATACTTGGCAACAGATTGGGAAGATATGCCGTTCCCGACAAGTAACGTCATGCTGAACTCGTTTCAGCATCCTAATGAGATCCCGAAAAAGATCCTGAATCAAGTTCAGGATGACAAGAAGATTGCCGCGTCGCCTTCGAGTTCCGCCCCTATCTCACTTCGTTCGCAGGCGGGCTCCTTCGCTGATGCTCAGTCCGCCCCTCGCAATGACGAAATTGAGAAGCGGAAGCGTTTTCTCCCTGTAACTATCTATATTGGCGGGGCAGAGCATGCAGTGCTACACCTTCTATACGCACGTTTCATGACCATGTTTCTAAAGGATGCCGGCTATCTGGATTTTGAAGAACCGTTTTCGCGCTTCTTTGCGCACGGATTGATCATTAAAGACGGTCAGAAGATGAGTAAAAGTAAAGGCAATGTCATCCTGCCGGATCCGTTGATTGAGAAATTTGGCATTGATACAGTACGATTGTATTTGAGGTTTTTAGGACCATTTGATCAAAGCGGAGATTTCCGAGACACAGGAGTAGAAGGAATGCACAGATTCGTAAAAAGGCTTTGGAGCCTTTTTACGAACACTAAGAACTTTGAACCTAGAACTGAGAACATAATTGATGATAAGCGAATGACTATGCTGAATCAAACGATTAAAGGAGTTACTGAAGACATGGAAGAATTGCACTTTAATACGGCGATTGCCAAATTGATGACATATTATAATTTTTTAGCCGAGCAAACAGAAATAAGTTTGGATGAAGCAAAAGCTTATGTTCAAATGTTGGCGCCATTTGTACCACATTTGGCCGAAGAACTCTGGGAAAGATTAGGCCAGCCGTATTCGGTTCATACTTCTGAGTGGCAAACGTTTGATTCCAAGATGTTGGTTGAGGACGAGGTGACTATTGCGATTCAGGTGAATGGGAAGGTACGTGCTGATTTAAGATTTAAGAATAATGATTTACGAAACGAGAAAATGATAGAGGAGATGGCGAGGAATAACGAGAAGATGAAAAAATATCTGGAAGGGCAGACAGTGAAGAAAATAATCTACGTACCGGGAAAAGTTATTAACTTCGTGATTTAATAAAAAGAGTTTGCATTTCGCTCGCGGACAAAATTTTTTCGGAACCAAACTCGCCCTCGCCTATGGGCGGGGCTCAAACAAGTGGTTCCTGCAAAAATCTCGCCCGCTCGCTCGAAATATTTCACTTCGCTATTAATTAATCATTTATTCATTGATCATTCATTAGAAATTGAAAATTGAGAATTGAAAATTTTATTTCTCCCTCTTGCTTCTTGTTAAGTTATATTTAATACTAATTTCAGTATGTGGATTAGGGGAATATGGGAAAATAAACCACTCTTGTTATCTTTTGTTCTATTTTTCCTTTTTACCTCACTTTACGGACGGGCAAGTGGTTGATTTAGTTGGTACGATTCAAAATCAGCCGAAAGTGCTCGGTGACAAACAGCGGTTTACCATCCTGAGCCGGGGAAGTTCTTTTTTAGTGACAACGCAGGTTGATCCAAGCTACTGGTACGGACAAAGTTTGCAGATTAAAGGTGCCCTGAAAATTAGTTTAAGCAACGGCCGTGAATTGTTGGCACTTTCGTATCCGTTAATCAGAGTCTCTCCGCAGCAGTCTGTCTTGGCGGTCTGGTCGGAAGGCATTCGTGAGCACGTTGGCAAAATCTATGGGCAAGTGTTGCCTGATGATTGGGCAGGACTTTTGTCCGGTATGCTCTTCGGCGTGCAGGCGGATTTCTCGCCAAACTTTCTTCTGGCTCTGCGTTACACCGGTGTCATGCATATCATCGCGGCATCGGGGATGAATATCACTTTAACTGCCGGAGGACTGATGGGAATTTTATTGAAATTTTTTCATCGGCGAATGGCAATTGTCTTATGTTTGGTTAGCATATTCGCGTATACAGCGCTAGCCGGATTTCAGCCGTCGATTATTCGGGCCGCAATCATGGGAAGTATGACATTGGCCGCGGGGCTCATTGGTCGACAAAGCTACAGTGTGATTGGGTTATTTGTGGCTGCGGTTGGGATGCTGTTTATCAATCCGGGGTGGCTTTTTGACATCGGTTTTCAATTATCCTTCCTGGCAACCGCCGGACTGTTTTTTCTTAAACCACTTGTGGATAGATTGCTCTCAAAATGGCTGAAAAAGGATAATATTTTCCTAGCTGATTCTATCCCACCATTGCCGCCCAAATCGCGACCTTGCCAATTCTGGTGACAAATTTCGGTTACTTTAACCCATTATCAATTCTCACAAATTTATTGGTTTTATGGACAGTGCCAATATTAATGCTGGTAGGCGGGATAGCAGCTTTTTTAAGTTATGTATTTGCGCCTTTGGCAGAGCTTGTTGTTTATTTGGGTTATCCGCTGTTGTGGTATTTTAGTTTGGTGATTAATGGAGTTTATAATTTGTCGGGAGTATGGAAGATCAGTGATGTTCCGATTACGATGCAGATAGGGTATTATTGTATGGTGGGAGGGGGAGTGTTGCTGTTTAAAAATTATAAAAAACAAATTTCTAATGAAAGTTGATTCTCGCGCTCGCTCGGAACGAAATTTTTTCTAGCACCGGACTACGCCAATTTCGTATATGGCTCCGCCTTTCATGCTGCGAAAAAATTTGTTCCTTCGCTTGCTTTTACTTTTTAAATTTCTATGCGGCGTTTAATTTATTTTTTGAGCCTATTATTGTTTTTCATATGCCTGTTGGCGGCTTGGCAGTACGTCACATTTTATGACAACAAGCTACATATTGTATTTTGCAATGTCGGGCAGGGTGACGGAATTTTTATTAAAACTCCCAATAATAAGGTTATCTTGATTGATGCCGGGCCGGATAAGAGTATTTTGAGCTGTTTATCTTCACGCATGCCGTTTTGGGATCATACAATTGATTTCATGGTTTTGGCCCATCCGTATATTGATGATTATGGCGGGATGCAGTGCGTTATAGATCGATATAATATTACATACTTTTTCAGTGAAAATTTACGCCCTAAAGATTCTAATTATTTAAATTTTGTTAAACAATTGAAGAGTAATAATATTGATGAAATTGATGTTTTGGCCGGCAGCGCCGTGACGTTTAAGAACGGTTTAAAGCTGACGTTTATCGGACCGAGCAAAAATTATTTAGCTGCCAGCCAAGAGCAAGCCTGCGTGGTGAGTTTGCTCACTTATGGTTCGTTTAAAGCTTTATTTACCTGCGACAGTCAAGTAGAAGGATTGGAAGACGCGTTTAAATATTGGTCGCCGGAGCACATAAATCTTTTGCAGGTTCCGCAGCATGGCTCAAAAACCGGTTTGGACGGGCAAATTCTCGATTTGCTCTCGCCACAGTTAAGTGTGATTTCGGTTGGCAAAAATAATTTCGACCAACCCAATCCACAAACTTTGCAGTTATTAAAGGAAAAGGGGATCAAGGTTTTGGAAACAATTAATAACGGAGACGTGGAGATCGTCAACTAGTACTCCATTCTCCTAATTTTGCCTCACAATAATGTCAAAGAGCTATTTTAGTTTAAATTTTTCTTTTGCTTTTTCCCTTGTAAATTGCCAGTTAATTTTACATTCGTTCTGGTTTCTCTTTTTTACCCAGGCTGC
>DATKGO010000021.1:0-7859 GCA_035510695.1 Patescibacteria group bacterium
GCAGAAAAACCATTCAAACAACGAGCTAATCATCCACTTATTCTAACTACTCATGAGTTAAACTATATTCCACCGGCTAATCATCCTTGGAGAAAACGTACTCTACCTGAGAGGGGGTGACATTTCTATTTTGGAATGACACTATAGGATGACGAAAACCTATGAATTTTGAGTTCATGCCAGGAAAAGAAATTGCTTTTTAAGAAGTTAAACATTTTTTTTGGAAGAAGTAAAATAGATAGCACTTTTATAAATGTAAAACCTTATAATCCCGATCCCACAAGACCAGCGCCCTCCCCTATTGGTATAACATTTTGCAATTTTAAATTTTCCTGTATACTGAATAAAGTATGAGTTTTCTCTCACTTTTTTCTTCAAAAAAAAACGCTCAACCTTTGCCTATTACGCCTCTTCCTGTTAATCCAGCTTCCATTGCGGGTGAAGAAATAAGTCACATTACACAGGAAATGTATAAGAAAAATATGGAGCTGAGTGAAAAGAATAAGACGCTGTCAATTTTGCAGAAAATTGATGAGATAGTATTATCTTCCGCGACTAATGTGGTTGAAATAACCAAGAAGGTCACGAAAGTTCTTGTCGAAGATGCAGAATTTAGAATTTCGGCGATTTATACAATTAAAGAAGCTAGAGCAGTTCAAGTTTTATCAATTTATCTGCCTGACAGTATTTATGAGATACATGAGTCTTTATTGAAGAAAATATATACCCTTGATGACATCCCCCTGTCGCAAGTAGATAATTTGCTGGTTAAGGCTGTAGTTGACAAAGAAGTAAAACAAACAAATAACATACTGGATTTCTTTAAAGGTTTGCCTATAGAAACAGAAGATGCGGATGGAATTACTAAGATTCAAAAAGAGGCAAATATAAAAACGTCATTTGTTTATCCTCTGGTCGTGCGGAGTCAGGTAATCGGCGGAATGATAATTTGTCTTAATGAGTCAACTGAGGAATTGTCCGACTACCAGAAAGACTTATTGAGTCGTCTGCATAGTATGATCGGTATCGCGATGGATAATGCCCTTTTGTATAAGCAAGTGCAGGATAGTAATGAAAAGTTAAAAGAGCTTGATAGGCTTAAGGATGACTTTGTCTCTTTGGCTTCACATGAATTGCGGACGCCGATGACTGCCATTAAATCATATATTTGGATGGCTTTGGATGGACGCGGCGGAGTGCTGAGTGAAAAATTGAAATATTATTTGACACGCTCATATATGTCAACCGACCGTTTGATTAATTTAGTTAATGACATGCTGAATATTTCCCGTATCGAATCCGGTCGGCTGACCGTGCAGATGGATTCCGTAGATTTGTATAAACTTGCCGGCCAGATTGTGGATGAAGTTAAGCCGCGCTCGGACGAAGTTGGAGTTTCGGTTATTTTGGATCCGCTTACTTCTCCCCTGCCGCCTGTGTTGGCAGATGCGGATAAGATCGAAGAAGTGTTTATAAATCTACTTGGAAATTCGTTGAAGTTTACTCCCAAAGGCGGCAACGTGCACATACATTTGGCTCAAACGGGAGATATGGTGGAAGCGAAGGTAATTGATAATGGAAATGGGATTGAGCCGGCGGATTTGCCGAAACTTTTCCAGAAATTCGCTATGATTGCGGGATCGTACACAGCCAATCAGCCTGTGCAGGGAACCGGACTAGGGTTATATATATGTAAGGCTTTGATTGATTTGCATAAGGGAACGATTTCCGCGGCGTCCGAAGGACATAGGAAAGGCGCGACCTTTACTTTCAGCTTAAAAGTCTTTCATGAAGAAGATAAAGAAAAATATAGTATTTCCGGTAATGGGGCAAAAGTAGGATTGGTCCATTCTCATGTATAGAGATCCTAATTTTGCCATATTTTGATCTATTGACAGGATAAAAACATTCTGTTTTAATTATAACAGATCAGTTAAGTAAATTAAAAAATAACTGAAAATAATATGACAACTGCCCAATTAAATTTTAAGAAGATTAACTCCGGTTTCACCCTTATCGAACTTTTGGTTGTAATAGTAATTTTAGCAATTTTGGCAATGGCAGTAATGCTTGCGATTAACCCGGCTGCAAGAATTAATTCCGCAAAAGATGCAAAGGTTCAGAGTGATATGGGACAAATTATCGATGCCCTTAATGTGTTCAATACAGATGGTCAGAGCAGTGCTTTTCCTGCTGCATCTGCTGATTTAACCGCCGCATCAACAACGGTAGGTACTAATAGTATTGTTGTAAAACAAGAATTGACTGTATTGCCTACTGATCCTGCAGGTAGTGCGTATCATTATTTAGCATGTGCTAACGCCACTGGTAATACTAACACAACTTGTGGTACAGCTTGTACTGATGCTGCCGGAACCTGTTCAAATGCGGCTCTTTATGACACAGCGTATAATCAAGGAGCAAATACAGTTTGGTGCTGGAGATCTGCAACTGGATCTATCACAGCAGTTGCCAGTGCATCTACTTGCACCCCGTAAAAAATATGCTTAGTATCTTTAAATCTCCTTTGGGAGATTTTTTGTTTGAGCCCCTTGTTCTTTGTTCCCATTTACTTTTTACCTATTGAAAACCATTTAATTTGATGTTATGTTAAATGTGGTTGAGTTTTATTTAACCTGAACTTTTTATGAAGAATCTGTCCTTCTTTTATAGCGCTTCCCTGCAGCGAGGTTTCACCCTTATCGAACTTTTGGTTGTAATAGTAATTTTAGCAATTTTGGCAATGGCAGTAATGCTTGCGATTAACCCGGCTGCAAGAATTAATTCCGCAAAAGATGCAAAGGTTCAGAGTGATATGGGACAAATTATTGATGCCCTTAATGTGTTCAATACAGATGGTCAGAGCAGTGCTTTTCCTGCTGGAAATGGAACTCCTAATTTTCAACCAATCGAGTTAACAGCTGCTTCAACAACTGTTGGTACCAATAGTATTGTTGTAAAACAAGAATTGACTGTACTGCCAAAAGATCCTGCAAATGGTAACTACCATTATTTAGCGTGTAACGGTGCAGCTACTAATAATACAACCTGTGCCACAGCTTGTACTGATGCTGCCGGAACCTGTTCAAATGCGGCTCTTTATGACACAGCGTATAATCAAGGAGCAAATACAGTTTGGTGCTGGAGATCTGCAACTGGAATTATTACAGCAGTTGCTGCGGCTACCAATTGTGCCCCTTAATTTTATTTATTAATCTTCATTATTTATGCTATGCTAAATGCATGACAGTAGAGATAGCATTTTTTCTTCTTGGTTTGTTTTTTGGCAGCTTTTTCAATGTTTTGATTGACCGCATTCCCAAAGGCGAGCAATTTCTAAAGGGCAGGTCGCACTGTGAATATTGCCTGCACCCTCTCTCTTGGTACGATTTAATTCCTATTATTTCTTTCTTATCTACCGGCGGTAAGTGCAGATATTGTCATAAAAAATTATCTTGGAAATATCCCGGTTTTGAATTGCTGACCGGAATATTATTCGCTCTGACCTATTTCTTATTGCCGGAAAAAAATCTCACTTCCCTACTCTATTTCTTATTTCTAACTTCTATTTTTATCGTGGTTTTTTTCATTGATTTACAAAATTTTATTATTCCCTTTGTCATTGTCCTTCCGGGAATTGTCATAGCTTATCTTTATTTATTTTTTATACATCCGGAATCATTATTTACTTCATTTCTAAGCGCCATCGGTGCGGCATTTTTCTTCCTTATCTTATTTTTACTTACTAAAGGAAAAGGCATGGGATTTGGAGACGTAGTATATGCTTTTTTTATGGGCAGCGTTTTGGGTTTTCCCGGAATATTGGTTGGGCTATATATTGCTTTTATACTTGGAGCAATTATTGGACTCTTGTATGTCATACTAAAGAAAAAGAAGTTTCATGGAACCGCGATCCCTTTTGGTCCCTTTCTGGTTTTGGGTACATTTTTATCCCTATTTTTGAATTATCATTGGTTTTTCCAATTACTTGGGTTGCCGTTGTGATGAGCAAGTGCTAACATAAATATATGAAGGCATTTCAAAGAGGTTTTACTTTAATTGAGCTTCTGGTTGTCATTGCCGTGCTTGGAATTCTGTCAACTGTGGTCATGGCACTTATAAATCCGGGTGAACAAATGGCCAAAGCGCGTGATGCGGGACGAAAACAAATTATCGCGGAGGTTGGTCGGGCCTTACAAAATTATGCCACCCAAAATGGCGGCGTATTTCCAAGCGCGAACGCGAATTGGCAAAGCGCATTGATAATAGATAAAGATATCATTAATTACAGCACTGCTTCCGCCACGACGACTCTTTGTACACAAAACCAGAAAGGTAATATTTGTTATAATTCGGGATACACCACAAATGGTCAGAATGATGCCGTTGTCTGGACGCCGCTTGAATCCGCACAGTCCGCCGGTTTGTATGGTTGTACAAGTACTCAGACAGCGATTTATGTCTGGGAAGCTAGTTTGGGTGGAACCGGAGGATATTGTGTCACTACTACCAGTCTCTCTACCTATACTATAACTTCTCCGGTACCAACTTTAATAACAAGATAGTTCTCCGATATTGATTTAATCGTCGTTAGCACTCTTGTATAAGCGTAGAACATGTGTTAGTTTAAATATATGAGGGTATTTCAAAGAGGTTTTACGCTGATTGAGTTACTGGTGGTAGTGGGAGTAATAGGAATATTATCTTATATTCTCATAGCTGTAATTAATCCCTTGGCTCAATTACAAAGAGGCAGAGATTTGGAACGTAAGGCAAATATTTCTTCCATCCAGACCTTTCTGGAGCAGTATCGGCATGATGTGGGGAATTATCCTGCTGCAGTTCCCGGGCCTTCAAATTCTTATTATTCACTTGGAACATCTTTAACAAATGGTGGTACTACGTATATGTCTACAATCCCTGGAGATCCGTCAAATTCAACCACTTACTATAATAATGGATATTATTATTATAATGTTGATTCTTCTAGTAGTAATTATGTGTTAATTGCCTGTTTGGAAAATACACAAGATACCAGTCAAGTTCCGGCTCCGACGCCACCTACCGGTTTTTATACTGCTCCTACAAATCTCTGCACAAATGGGAAACTATATGTGGTTACTAATCAATAAAGCTTCAGCCAAAGTATCACAGGGATTTACCTTGATTGAAATGATGGTGGTAGTGGTGCTTGTAGGATTGATTGCCGGTATTATTATTCCTTCAATTATGAATTATAACAGCATTGATGTTTTACAGAGTGCTGCAAATGATTTTAGCAATACTTTACAAACCGCCAAATCCCGTGCACAGTCACAATATAAACCGAATACAACAAATTGTGTCAACAATGCAGATGGGACAGCAAATTCGCTTAACGGCTGGCAAGTTGTCGTAAAAAGCTATCCGGTTCCGACACCCGGTACATATGAACTTGATGTAATTTGTAATGGAGTAGCACAAGCCTTATCTTCAAAAACTTTACCCACTTCAATTTCATTTACCAATTCCGGGACTTTTTTCTTTCCGGTTCAAGTGGGCGGCTTAGGCAATGCCGGTATAAGTGTTCCCATGAATTTAATTCAAATTATGTCATCATCAGGGAACTCTAAAACTGCGACTGTCAGCGCGGGAGGGGTAATAACGCTAAAATAGTTATGAAAATTTTTTCAGCAGGACAAACACTTATTGAAGTAGTCGTGGGAATAGCGGTAGCCACTTTTATCATTATTTCCTTAACCAACATGACACTTTCTTCCTATAAAAACGTGAGTTCAAGTGAAAGCCAGTCAAATGCCAGTAGTTTGGCTCAGCAAGGAATAGATTTTATGAGAAACCTGCATGATTCCAATTATGCATTATTTACGAGTTATGTTCCGGGTACATATTGTTTGGATCAAGCTACTGTCAAGAATAATAATGCCTTAGCGTCTTGCTCGCCTCCGGCTGCTATTCCCACCATAACCGTAAATAATTCAACCTATACGAATATCGGATCTTATCAGCGAATAGTAGATTTGAAAAGTAATACTTCAGCGTGTACCTCGGTAAATAGTAGTCAAAATGTTCAAGTTACGGTCACGGTTTCCTGGAATGATAAAAGTTGTTCAAGTACCTCGTCGTATTGTCATAATTCCCAACTGACTACCTGTTTGTCAAATTCGAGAATTGCTGCAAATTTGGGAAGTGGTACTTTACCTATATATATTTCTGCTTTATATTTCCATAATGCTCAGGCAACAGGTACTCTACCATCAGGAGCCTTGGGATCGTGGGGAACCATTAATTCCTCAGCCTTTGGCAGTAATGCTAAGAGCATGGATAATAATCTCGGAACAAGTGTAGCTACGGCAATTGCGCCAGCCGGTACTTCTACTCAATATAATCTTGGAGCTGCACAATTTGTCAGTGCTCCATTAGCAGCCGGGAATGTTTTTAATTCAGGACAGACATTTACAACCGGTTTAGGTATTAACAGTACAGGAACTGATAATAATGACACAGCCTATGAATACGTGGGGGTTATCAATAGTTCCGGCAGTAAAGTCGCCGATCTTTATAGTACTAACTATCTCAGCGGTATATATGGAGGGCAATTAGTTGGTAACAGTTTAAGCTTGCCTACCGGTATCTGTGTTGTCGGTTCACAAGTCTGGGTTACGAATTTCGGTAGTAGTACTATTAGTCGGTTTAATATGGATGGGTCGCCCTATTCCGGAAGTAATCAAATTATAACAGGAAATGGGCTCAATGATCCTTCCGGATGTCTGGTTGTCGGTTCACAAGTTTGGGTTCCTAATTATAATGCGTCAACTATCAGCAGATTTAACCCTGATGGTTCTGTTTATTCAGGTGGAAATTTGTCAGGAAATGGTTTAACCGGATCTATAGGTGGTCTTGCAATTGTCGGTTCACAAGTTTGGGTTCCTAATTATAGTGGTGGTACTATTAGTCGTTTTAATCCCGATGGGACACCGGCATGTACTTCTCCTTGTACTATTTCAGGAAACGGTTTGGGCAGCTCATATGGTATAGCTGTGGTTGGTGGTTCACAGGTGTGGGTAGCAAATGACACGGATACCCCTACTATTAGTCGTTTTAATCCCGATGGTTCTATCTATTCAGGTGGTAATCTAATAGGGAACAGCATGTCCAGTCCCTACGATATAGCTGTGGTTGGTGGTTCACAGGTGTGGGTTACGAATGGTTCCGGTACATATGTAAATACTATCAGCCGGTTTAATACCGATGGTTCTATTTATTCCAGTGGAAGTCTTGCAGGAAATGGTTTAAATCAGCCGGAAGATATAGCAGTTGTAAATAATTCCCAGGTTTGGGTGGCTAATTATAACGGAGCTACTATCAGCCGGTTTAATACCGACGGTACTCCATATACCGGTCTTACCGGATATGCTACGGCATACTCTGCCAGTCCGACTTTCTCCAATAGTTACACTACGAGTCAAGGCGACCGGTTAGTCGTAGAGGTGGGGGGAGCCAAAAATGTAGGAGGAATTTATAGTTCCACAAATATAAGTTTTGATGGAGGCATGGCAGTAAATGCTAACGGTGTATTAAACAGCGCGGCCGGATCCTTTATCGCATTTAATAGTCCACTACAGTTTTTCGCTCCTACCCCGACTCCAACATTGACGCCTACTCCTACCATCACCCCAACACCTACCCCGACTCCAACATTGACGCCTACTCCTACCATCACCCCAACACCTACGCCTGCACCCGTATCTACCAATGGAGGCTTTTTATACATGCGGTTAGGAATTACGCCGCAAGTAAGTTATCTTCCCTCGGGATTCTATTCAGCTTGGAACCTTACACAAAATAGTTATGCAGGGGGG